>NZ_JAAKNE010000006.1:0-73197 GCF_049170755.1 Aeromonas sp. 604176 | reverse complement strand
GGCACCAGCTTCTTGACGTACTTGACCACGAAGTTGACCAGGGTGCCCTTGGCCAGCCCCAGGTTGTCACCCATCCGGGTCAGGATAACGTGCTTGATCGGGGTGTCGTAGACTACTTTTTCCAGGGTATGGGCGAAGTTGGAGACGATGACGATGGCTTTGGCACCGGAATCTTTGAGCTGATGCTCCAGCTCGCGCGGGGTATAGAGCGGGTTGACGTTGACCACGATCATGCCGGCGCGCAGGATGCCGAACACGGCGATGGGGTATTGCAGCAGGTTAGGCATCATCACCGCAACCCGATCCCCTTTCTCCAGCTTCAGCTCGTTTTGCAGGTAGGCAGCAAAGGCGCGGGACTGCTCTTCCAGCCGGCGGTAGGTGATGGTTTGGCCCATGTTGACGAAGGCGGGCTGATCGGCAAACTGGGTCACCGAGGATTCGAACATCTCGACCAGGGAGCTGTATTGGTCTGGATTGATCTCGGCGGGGACCCCTTCCGGATAACGTTTCAGCCAGACTCTTTCCACAAACTTCTCCTGCATAACTAGCACCTGTGCGCTCACTGTGTTGCCTCCGTCCCGGTTCACATCCATTTTAATCGGTTGTTTTAAGCTGATGCTCTAATGCCGCACATATTTACACAGCGCAACATCAATTAACAGCAAATTAACAACAGAAAAATGTGAGGGAGAAAACAAACCTGGAATTATTGAAAGCTGGCGATTCTACCGAACTTGACAAAACTTTACGATACAAACGGCCGTATCAACCGAATTTTCCATATGAAAATGGTGGTTTCCACCCAATATGACCCGCTCGATCTGCTGGAAGGCATCCTGACGGGCCTGCCATTGGGCTTCAAGCGCAGCAAAGCCCTGCTCCCCCTGAATCAACAGCACAGGACAGCGGATAGCCGCCATCAGCGCTCGGGCTTGCCCTTCGCTCATTCTCAGGGGCGACAGATCCCGCAAACGGGGGTCGCTGCGCCAGTGCCAGCGCCCTGCCCGCTCTTCAAGCTGCCGTTCACAGATAAGACGCGCCGCCTGCGGCGTGATATCCGCCACCTTGCAACGGGCGGCGACAGCCTCATCGATGGAGGCAAAGCCGTTGGCACTGCGCTCCCGGGTGCGACTACGGTTTAAAATCGCACGTCGCAGCTGGGCAGGTACCTCCTCATCGGGCTGACTGAGCGGGCCCAGCCCCTCCAGCATGATCAACCGCTCCACCTGTTCGGGAAACACCCCGGCATAGGCGGATGCGATCAGCGCCCCGAGGGAGTGACCGAGCAGAGTGAAACGCGACCAGCCCGCCGCCTGCACGATCTGGTAGAGATCGTCCAGCCAGTCGACAAAGACATAGGGGGTGGCTTTGTGATCGGAGTGACCGTGCCCCGGCAGATCGACACAGATGAGGTGAAAATCCCCCAGATGCGGCGCCAGCGGCAAGAAGCTGGCACTGTTGTCGAGCCAGCCGTGCAGGGCAATCAGCAGGGGTTTGCCCTGCTGAGCCTGACCCGCGAGTTGATTCTCAAGCAGGGCCACCTGCCGACCATCTGCCAAGGTGAGCAGACGTTCGTGCAGAGTGCTTTTGATGCTCTTGATCATGGCAAGCCTTAACGACGCAGCGGCCGTCTCGGCCAGAAGGGATCATAGAAGGGGTCGTAGAAGTAGGGGTCCATATAGCGCACCTCCACCTCCTTGACTGGCGGCCACAGCTTGCTGCCAGTCACATTGAGCACCGAGAAGCGGTACTTGTGCTCGCCAATCTGGCTATCCACCGGTTGGCCTATGGTGCCAAGCACTGTCAGGCTGCGCCCCTTGGCGTAGAGGGTCGGATCGACAAAACCCTTCATGATGGCCAGAAAACGGCCCGGGCTCTGTTCGGTCTGCTCCGGCACACCATTGGACTTGAGCGGCAGATAGACCACTTCAATAACGCTCTGATCCGCCTTGTTGTGCACCGCCGAGATAACGCCGCTCCAGCGGGCCGGTTTGCCCTCCATTCCGCCAAGGGCGGGTTGATAGGCCACCAGCTGGTTTTCGGGCTCATAGGCCAGCTCCTTGGGGACCGAGCTGCAGGCCCCGAGCAGCAGAGCCAGCGCCCCGACCACCATCCCGCGTTTCATCATGTCGCTTCTGGTATTACGCATCATGTCTCTCTCCTGTTGCCAGCGTGGCCCGTCGGGCCACCCGCTTGTGTTGCAGCTGATGATCGGCAAGAGCGACATGACGTCAGTGCTCCTGCCCTTATTCGCGACCCGGCAGTTTTTTCCAGGTCACCTTGTCACGCAAATAGACCGGCGTCGCCTGCTCCACCGGCACCGCCTCCCCCGCCAGCCAGGCGGCGCGGGCCAGCGGCAGCATGTCCTCTGCCGCCGGGAAGCGCACCTGGCTCACCGCCAGCTCATCGGCCAGACCACTCAGGGTCTCGCCATAGGTTTCAAAACCAGTGCCGACGCAGGTCACTGGGCCCGCCAGCTTGCCACGGACGTCAACCAGTGCCGCGGGCTCGCTCACCACCTCGTCCCCCACCAGCTGCATGCGGCCATCAATCAGCTCATAGCGGCCGAAATAGACCTCGTTCATCCGCGCATCGATGGCGGTCAGCACCTGCTCGGCGCCATCCAGTCGATAGGCGCCTTGCGCCATGGCGGCCAAGGTCGAGATGCCAATCAGCGGCACACCTGCACCAAACGCCAGACCTTGCGCCACACTGATGCCGATCCGCACGCCGGTAAAGGAGCCCGGGCCGCGGCCGAACGCGATGGCATCGAGGTCACTCAAACTTATCCCGGCATCCTCTAACACAGCCTGAACCATGGGCAGGATTTTTCGGGTGTGATCCCGTGGCGCCTCCTCCCAGCGGGAGAACAGCTTGTCACCCACCAGCAAGGCGGCGGAGCAGGCTTCGGTAGCGGTATCAACGGCCAGGATCTTCAACTCGTTCATGCTTTCCAATCTCTATAAAATCAGTCAATTACATAACCGGCAAGCGAGATATGCTCACCCGTTGTTTAAATCTGTTATCTGGCGGCACACTTATTATTCACCGCGTTCAGTGCGATCGAAAAAGCTCCCCAACGTTCCCAACTCCCGGGTACGGGGGATGGCGGGCAGACTCTTGATAAAGGTGGCGCCGTAAGGTTTGTTGACCATTCGGGGATCACAGATCACCAGCACCCCGTGATCAGTGCGATCACGAATAAGCCGCCCCACCCCCTGCTTGAGGGCAATCACCGCCTTGGGCAACTGCAGCTCGGCGAAGGGATCGCCCCCCTTGAGCTTGCAATCATCCACCCGCGCCTTGAGCAGCGGATCATCGGGGCTGGCAAACGGCAGCTTGTCGATGATAACACACGACAACGCCGCCCCTCGCACGTCGATCCCCTCCCAGAAACTGCTGGTCGCCACCAGCACGGCACGGCCATTCTCGACAAACTCCTTGAGCAGCCGCTGCTTGTTGTCCTCCCCCTGCAACAAGACGGTGCGGCCAATCTCCCGGCGCAGCACCTCAGCCACCTGACGCATCACCTGATGGCTGGTGCAGAGGAAGAAACAGCCCCCCGGTGTCTTGTTGATGAGGGGGATCATCAGATTGGCCAGCTGCTCGCCACGGCCAAAGGCGTTGGGTTCCGGCAGATAGCGGGGCACACAGAGCCGCGCCTGCTCGCCATAGTCGAACGGGCTGTCGAGAATAAGCTCGGCGCTGCCTGCCAGCCCCAGCTCGGCCTTGAAGTGATCAAAGCGCATATCCACCGTCAGGGTGGCGGAGGTGAAGACCCAGGCCACTTCCGGTCTTTGCACCTCGGCACTGAATCGCTCGGCCACCGACAGCGGCGTCAGATTGAGGGTGAAATGAAGCCGTGAGCAGTCGTACCAGTAGGAGAAACCGGTCTGGTTGACCGCCAGCACTTCACCCAGGCGGGTGCGCAGTTCACTGATTCGCTCGAAGGCGTGATCCAGCTGCTCGCCACGGCCAAGAGCCAGTTTCAGCACCTCGTAGCAAAGCCCGATGGCATCGTTAAGACGAGCCAAAGCCTGCCCCCAAAGCGGCTGGCGCAGCATGTCGCGGGTATTACCACGACCGCCATCCACCCCGAAGGCGAGCCGCAGATCCTGACTGGCGATGGCAAGCCTGTCCGCCGCCTTGCCGAGCTGGGCCATGTCGTGGGCCTCTGCCCGATAGGCCAGCTGGATATCCTGCGCCAGATCCTGAATCGTTCGGCTGCCTACCGACTTGCCGAAGTAGTTGGTGGCGATCTCCGGCAGCTGGTGCGCCTCGTCAAACACATAGACTTGCGCTTCGGGCACCAACTCACCAAATCCGGTGTCTTTCACCGCCATATCGGCGAAGAAGAGGTGGTGGTTGATCACCACCACCTGGGCGTCCATGGCGCGGCGTCGGGCCACCACCAGATGGCAGTCGTCGTAATAGGGGCAGTCGCGACCGAGGCAGTTGTCGTTGGTGCTGGTGACGTGGGCGAGGATCTCGGCGTTCTCCTGCAATCCCGGAATATCCCCCACATCGCCGTTATCGGTGGCGGTGGACCAGGATTTGACCTTCACCAGATCGTTGAGCACTTCAGGCTTTTGCAGATGGGATTCGCTCAAGAGCCTGTTCATCCGCTCGATGCAGAGATAATTGCTGCGCCCCTTGAGCAAGGCCACCGGCGGGGTGTAGGAGAGCGCGCCGGTGATGGTCGGGAGATCCCGATAGAAGAGCTGCTCCTGCAGGTTCTTGGAGCCGGTGCTGATCACGATCCGCTTGCCGGATTCCAGCGCTGGCACCAGATAGGCGTAGGTTTTGCCGGTACCAGTCCCCGCCTCCACCAGCAGACGGCCACCACTTTTGATGGCGCGTGCGACCGCTTCGGCCATCTCCAGTTGGGGAGCGCGGGCTTTGAAACCGTCGATATGGCTGGCCAGAGGGCCATCTGGCTTGAACAGGGTCTGGATGGTCAAAAGGGCGTCCCGCAGCAAAAGCGGCCATTATGCCAAAAGCGCGGCAAAAGCGGGACAGATAATCTGCCTAGACGAACAGATCGATCTGATGCTCGGGGTCCGGCTTGTGATCGCCCTCCTCCGCCTTGGGCTGATCACGCTTGGCGGGCGTGCTATACGCCTGCTGGCGCTGCTGGGAGTCACTGTTGTCAGTGCTGGTCTTGCGCAGCTGGTGCTTTTTGCTGATCTGGTTCACTTCCCGCTTGATCTCTTCGCTGCCGGGCGCAGCGGGCGCCCGGGGCAAAATGGGGAACAACAGGTCCTGGCTGGGCATGATGGCGACTCCTGCAGGGGTTATTGTCTAGTTATCGACCAGAAAACCGTTTTCGCCACTTTAATCGATCAAATCACAATTTCGGGTTGCATTTTCTGTCAAGGCAGGTAGTTTAAATCAGGCGTCAATTACGACATCTTATTTTGTAAAGGATTGATTACATGAAGTTCACCACCCTGAAGACTCATCACCACCATCATCATCCCGACTAGTCTTTCAGGAGGTTGACTGCTGGAGGACACTTAACTGGTGACTTCCAAAAGGACCGCAAGATTCATAAACCCTCGGAAGCACCCACTTCCGAGGGTTTTTTCGTTTTTGACTAGAAGGAAATCGAGCAATGGAAACACAACGTCTACGTATCGCCATGCAAAAGTCCGGTCGTCTGAGCCAGGACTCCCAAGCCCTGTTCAAGAGCTGCGGCCTGAAAATCAACCTGCGCGAGCAGCGCCTTATCGCCCATGTCGAGAACATGCCCATCGATATCTTGCGGGTGCGCGATGACGACATCCCGGGTCTGGTGATGGAAGGGGTGGTTGACCTTGGCATCATCGGCGAGAACGTGCTGGAAGAGGTGCAGCTTATTCGCGCTTCACAGGGACTACCCTTCGAGGTCAAAACCCTCAAGCAGCTGGACTTTGGTGGCTGCCGCCTCTCGCTGGCGGTGCCAGAAGATGTGACCTACACAGGGCCAGCGAGTCTTGCCGGCAAACGCATCGCGACCTCCTATCCCGGGCTGCTCAAGCGCTTCTTTGACGACAAGGGTCTCGGCTTCAAGAGCGTGATGCTGGGCGGCTCGGTGGAAGTGGCACCCCGCGCGGGTCTCGCCGATGCCATCTGCGATCTGGTCTCCACCGGTGCGACCCTGGAAGCCAATGGCCTCAAAGAGGTGGAGGTGATCTACCGCTCCAAGGCTGTGCTGGTACAGGCCCCCAACCCCTTGTCCGATGCCAAGCAGAAGCTCATCGACAAACTGCTGCCCCGCATTCAGGGGATGCAGCAGGCCCGCGAGAGCAAATACATCATGCTGCACGCCCCCAAAGACAAGCTCGATGCCATCACCGATCTGCTGCCGGGTGCCGAGCGCCCCACCATCATGCAGCTGGCCGGTGACACCAATCAGGTGGCGCTGCACGTCGTCTCCAGCGAGACCCTGTTCTGGGAGACCATGGAGCAGCTCAAGGCTCTGGGTGCCAGCTCCATTCTGGTGCTGCCCATCGAAAAAATGATGGAATAAGGAAGGGACATCATGCAGACCCTGATCTGGAAGAGCCTCTCCCCAGCCCAGCAGACCGACGTGCTGACCCGGCCCGCTCTCAATGACGAGGCGGATATCGGTGCCGTGGTCAAGGAGATCATTGGCGCGGTGCGCAGCCGTGGCGACGAGGCCTTGCGCGAGCTGAGCCAGCGCTTCGAGCGCGCCCCCCGTGAGCAGCTGCGCGTTAGCGAAGCCGAGATTGAAGCTGCCTGCGCGCGACTGGATGACGACATCAAAAATGCCATCGCAGCGGCGATTGCCAATATTCGCACCTTCCACGCCGCCCAAATGCAGCCAGTAGTACGGGTAGAAACCCAACCCGGGGTAGTATGCGAGCTGCGCACCCAGCCCATCAGTCGGGTCGGCCTCTATGTGCCGGGGGGCAGCGCGCCGCTCCCCTCCACCGTGATGATGCTGGCTATTCCGGCGGCTATCGCCGGTTGCCGTGAAGTGGTGCTCTGCACCCCGTCTCCGGCCAGCGACGAGATCCTGTTTGCCGCCCGCGCCTGCGGGGTCGAGAAGGTGTTCGCCATCGGCGGCGCCCAGGCCATCGCCGCCATGGCGTACGGCACCGAGAGCATTCCCAAGGTGGACAAGATCTTCGGCCCGGGCAACGCCTATGTGACCGAAGCCAAGGGGCAGGTATCCCGCGACTGGCGCGGCGCCGCCATCGATATGCCCGCCGGCCCCTCCGAGGTGCTGGTGATTGCCGACGAGAGCGCCAACCCCGCCTTCGTGGCGGCGGACCTGCTCTCCCAGGCCGAGCATGGCCCCGACAGTCAGGTGGTGCTGGTCACCACCTCGCCGCTGCTGGCCGATGCCATCGCAGGGGAGATCAAGAGCCAGCTGGCCAAGTTGAGCCGCCGCGATATCGCCGCCCAAGCGCTCGGCAGCAGTCTGGTGATCCTCTGTGACGATCTGGCCGAGGCGTGTGCCATCTCCAACGCCTACGCGCCGGAACACCTGATCGTGCAGACCCGCGCCCCCCGCGATCTGCTGGATAAACTCGAGAACGCCGGTTCCATCTTTCTGGGAGCATGGACACCGGAATCGGTCGGCGATTACGCCAGCGGCACCAACCACACTCTGCCTACCTATGGCTATGCCCGCACCTGCTCCAGCCTTGGCCTCGCCGATTATCAGCGCCGCTACACGGTGCAGGAGCTGAGCGCGCGCGGCATTCAGGGCCTTGGCCCCATCGTCGAGCGCATCGCCCAGGCCGAAGGGCTTGATGGCCACAAGAATGCCGTGACCTTGAGATTGAACGCCCTGGCCGCCGCGCCCCAACCAACAGCACAGCAGAAGGATTTGTCATGAGCATTGCCAATCTGGCACGCCGCGTGGTGCGGGCCCTCACCCCTTATCAATCCGCTCGCCGCATCGGCGGCAAGGGCCACGTCTGGCTCAACGCCAACGAGGCGCCACAGGCCTATCCCTTCACCATCGAGGGAAGCCGCCTCAACCGCTACCCCGAGTGCCAACCGGCCGAGGTGGTGAACGGCTATGCCGCCTACGCTGGAGTCAATCCCGATCAGGTGCTGGTGAGCCGTGGCGCCGACGAGGCCATCGAGCTGCTTATTCGCACCTTCTGCGAAGCGGGTGAAGATCAGATCCTCATCTGCCCGCCCACCTACGGCATGTACGCCATCAGCGCCGAGACCTGTGGCGTTGGCATCGTCGAACAGCCGCTGACCGCCAGCCGCCAGCCGGACTGGCCCGCCATCGCGGATCGCCTCTCCGATGTGAAACTGGTGTTTCTCTGCTCCCCCAACAACCCCACCGGGGATCTGGTGGGTCGCGACGGCCTTATCGCTCTGCTGGAAAAAGCCCGGGATCGCGCCATCGTGGTGGTGGACGAGGCCTATATCGAGTTCTGCCCCGAGGCATCCGTGGTAGACCTGCTGACCCGCTTCCCCAATCTGGTGGTGACCCGCACCCTCTCCAAGGCTTTTGCCCTGGCGGGGATCCGCTGCGGCTTTACGCTGGCAAGCCCAGAGGTGATCGCCATGCTGGCCAAGGTGATCGCCCCCTATCCCATCCCCGAGCCCATCGCCCAGATCGCGGCGCAGGCCCTCTCCCCCATGGGACTGGAGCTGATGCGCGAGCGAGTGGTAGAGCTTAACAAGCAAAAAGCCGCCTTCAAGGCAGAGCTGACAAAGCTTGCCTGCGTGAAGGAAGTATTCGAGGACAAGGGCAACTTCGTGCTGGTGCGCTTTGTGGATGGCGCCGCCGTCTTTGACGCCATGAAGGCCGCCGGCATCATACTGCGGGATTTCTCGACCAAACCCGGACTTGATAACAGCATTCGCGTCACCATCGGCTATCAGGGCGAGATGGATGCCGTGCTGGCGGTATTGCGTGACCTGCCCTCTCCCTCTTTTTAAGACAAGGATGTAGCGATGAAGACCCCGTTTTTGTTTATCGACCGCGACGGCACCCTGATTGAAGAGCCGGTGACCGACAAGCAGGTGGATAGCCTCGCCAAGCTGCGCTTCGAGCCCATGGTCATTCCGGTGCTGCGCGAGTTGCAGGCCGCCGGCTACGTGCTGGTGATGGTGACCAACCAGGACGGGCTGGGCACCGCCAGCCTGCCGCTGGAGAACTTCCAGCCCCCCCACGATCTGATGATGCATCTGTTTGAATCGCAAGGGGTGAAGTGGGAGCAGGTGCTGATCTGCCCGCACTTCCCCACCGACGGCTGCAGCTGCCGCAAGCCCCACCTCGGGCTGGTGAAGGAGTACCTCGCCTCCGGTCGCATCGACTTTGCCAACTCCTTCGTGATTGGCGATCGCCAGACCGATCTGCAGCTTGCCGAGAATATGGGCATTGGCGGTATTCGCTACCACCCGCAAGATCACGACTGGCTCGCCATCCGTGATCAGCTGCTCTCCAAGGGCCGCGTAGCCTCGGTTGAGCGCAACACCAAGGAGACCCGCATTCAGGTAGCAGTTGACTTGGATAAGAGCGGCGGCAACCAGATCGCCACCGGTATCGGCTTCTTTGATCACATGCTGGATCAGATAGCGACCCACGCCGGTTTCCAGCTCAAGCTGAACGTCAGCGGCGATCTGCATATCGACGATCACCACACGGTGGAAGACGTCGGACTGGCGCTGGGTCAGGCGCTGCGTCAGGCCCTTGGCAACAAGCGCGGCATCGGCCGTTTCGGCTTCGTGCTGGCGATGGACGAGGTACAGGCGGTGATCGATGCGCGCCCGCTGACCGAGCAGGAGGTGAGCACAGCGCTGGATCTCAGCGGTCGCCCCTACTTCGTATTTGACTGCCCGAGCGGCTTTGGTCGTGACAAGGTGGGCGAGATGGCCACCGAGATGGTGCCCCACTTCTTCCGCTCGCTGTCGGATGCCATGGCCATCACATTGCAGATGAAGGTGGGCAGCGGCAACACCCACCATCAAGTGGAGGCGCTGTTCAAAGGCTTTGGCCGCGCCCTGCGTCAGGCCATTCGGGTGGAAGGGAGCGAGCTTCCCTCCAGCAAGGGAGTGCTGTGATGGATGTGAGCAAGCAGAAGCTGGTCATTATCGATACCGGCTGCGCCAATCTGGCCTCGGTCAGGATGGCGTTCGAGCGCCTCGGCGTGCAGCCGCTGGTCTCAAGCCAGGTCGCCGATATCGAGCAGGCGGACAAGCTGATCCTGCCCGGCGTCGGCACCGCGGTAGCCGCCATGAAAAACCTCAACGAGCGCGGACTAGTGCCCCTTATTCGCGCCGCCAAGCAGCCGCTGCTGGGCTTTTGCCTTGGCATGCAGATGCTGGCGGAGGCCTCCGAAGAGAGCATGAGTGCCGATGGCAGTAAAGGCGATCTCATCGACTGCCTTGGCATAGTGCCGGGCAAGATCCGGCTGATGGAAGTGGGCAATCTGCGCCTGCCCCACATGGGCTGGAACCAGATTGAGCATGACGAAACCCATCCTCTGCTCAAGGGGATCCCGAGCGGCAGCTACTTCTACTTCGTCCACTCCTATGCGCTGGAGGTGACAGAAGCGACGCTGGCGACCTGCGACTACGGCAACCCTTTTACCGCGATTGTGGCCCGTGACAACTTCTTTGGCGCCCAATTTCACCCGGAGCGCTCAGGCGCAGCCGGTGCCCGTTTGCTGCAAAACTTTCTGGAGCTATGAATGATCATTCCCGCAATTGACCTTATCAACGGTCAGGTGGTTCGCCTCTATCAGGGGGACTACGACCAGAAGACCGAATACAGCAGCAGCCCGCAGGCCCGCTTTGATGAATATGTCTCCCAGGGAGCGGTGCAGCTCCATCTGGTGGATCTGGACGGTGCCAAGGATGCCAAGGCGCGCCAGTTGCCCCTGCTGACCCAACTGCTGTCAGCCACCGAAGCACCGGTGCAGGTCGGCGGCGGCGTGCGTACCGAGCAGGATGTGGCAGATCTGCTGGCCGCCGGTGCCAGCCGGGTGGTGATTGGCTCCACCGCCGTCAAATCCCCGGATCTGGTGGCGAGCTGGATGGAGAAATATGGCCCCGAGCAGATCGTGCTGGCGCTGGACGTCAATATCGATGAGCAGGGCAATCGCCATATTGCGGTGGCAGGCTGGCAGGAGAACAGCGGCGTGACCATCGAAGCACTGATCGAGCGCTTCCTCCCCGCCGGGCTCAAGCATGTGCTCTGCACCGACATCAGTCGTGACGGCACCCTGGCTGGCACCAATGTCGAGCTCTATCGAGATCTCTGCGCCCGCTACCCGAGCGTCGCCTTTCAGGCCTCCGGCGGCATTGGCGGCATCGCGGATATCGAGGCGCTCAAGGGCTCCGGCGTCAAGGGGATCATCCTTGGCCGTGCCCTGCTGGAGGGCAAATTCTCGGTAGGTGACGCCATCACCTGCTGGCAAGCACCCGCTGCCGATACCACAGGAGGTAACTGATGCTGGCAAGACGCATTATCCCCTGCCTCGACGTGAAAGATGGCGTGGTGGTCAAAGGGGTGCAATTTCGCAACCACGAGGTGATGGGCGGCATTGTCGAGCTGGCGCGCCGCTACGCCGAAGAGGGCGCTGACGAGCTGGTGTTCTACGATATCACCGCCTCCAGCGATGCCCGGGTGGTAGACAAGAGCTGGGTGAGCCGGGTGGCGGAGGTGATCGATATCCCCTTCTGCGTCGCCGGTGGCATCAAGAGCGTCGAAGACGCCCGCCAGATCCTCGAATTTGGTGCCGACAAGGTCTCCATCAACTCTCCGGCGCTGGCCGATCCGACCCTTATCAGCCGACTGGCCGAGCGCTTTGGCGTGCAGTGCGTGGTGGTGGGCATTGACTCCTACTTCGACGCCGACACGGGCCACTATCAGGTCAAACAGTTTACCGGTGACGAGAGCCGCACCCGCACCACCGCCTGGCACACTCTCGATTGGGTACAGGAGGTACAAAAGCGTGGCGCGGGCGAAATCGTGCTGAACGTGATGAATCAGGACGGCATGCGTCAGGGTTATGAGCTCGATCAGCTCAAGCTGGTTCGCGGCGTCTGCAAGGTGCCGCTGATCGCCTCCGGCGGCGCCGGTGCCATGGTGCACTTTCGCGATGCCTTCACCCTCGCCGATGTGGACGGGGCGCTGGCCGCCTCTGTGTTCCACAAGGGCCTTATCCCCATTCCCGAATTGAAACGCTGGCTGAAAACCGAAGGAGTCGCCATCCGTGAATAACTTCTCTGATAACACGCAAACAACCGCCAGCGCGCGCCCCCTTGCCGAGCAACTCGACTGGGCTAAATGTGATGGCATGATCCCTGCCATCGTCCAGCACGCCGCCAGCGGCGAGGTGCTGATGCAGGGCTTTATGACCCGCGAAGCGTTGGAAAAGACCCAGACCACAGGTCAGGTCACCTTCTTTAGCCGCAGCAAACAGCGGCTCTGGACCAAGGGTGAAAGCTCGGGCAATGTGCTCCAACTCGTGGCCATCAGCACCGATTGCGATCAGGACTCCCTGCTGATCGCCGCCAACCCCGTCGGCCCCACCTGCCACAAAGGGACAACCTCCTGCTTTAATGGCCACCCGCTGCCACCGCTCGGTTTTTTGGCAGAGCTGGAGCAGGTACTGGCTGCCCGCAAAGGGGCCGATCCGGCCACCAGCTACACCGCCAGCCTCTACGGCAAAGGCACCAAGCGCATCGCCCAGAAGGTCGGTGAAGAAGGAGTTGAGGTGGCGCTGGCCGCCATGGCCAAGGATCGGGAGGAGCTCATTAACGAATCCGCCGATCTGCTCTACCACCTGACCGTGCTGCTGCAAAACGAAGGGTTGGGATTACAGGATGTGGTACAGCGGCTTAATGAGCGGCACAATAAATAAACTGATAATAAAGCCGGGTTATCCCGGCTTTATTTAGTCAAGATGCACGGCCAACTCAACTAAATTCTTATACGTTGTTAAACGTCGTTCCAACTGTGACAGCTCTTTTTCTGCCAAAGTAGAACTCTCTTTTACTGTTAACTTACGACATTGACTTGAATATTCTTTTACTAAATCTAGAAGTCGATTCGAATAACTATAATCTAGTGCTGGATTTAGCATACTTTTATATGACGCCACCAACAGTTCCTTTAAAGAAACATTATACTCCTTGTCTTCGAAGGGGTTTCGATATTTACCATCACCCATAAACTCTATATGAGTACCCATGGAGCTTTCTGCCTTTATAAAACAAGAAAAATTTTGTTCTACATATTCATTGATTAGAGCGTTAAAGCCTTTTAGCTTAGGGTGATTATCTGTAGTAGGCATTTTTCCATCCACTACAGCTCGATAATCTTCATTGTTTTTCTCGCACAGAGAAAACAGATAAACAAGAAAAATCAGATTTATTGTGCAACCTTGGTAATTGACGATGGAAGCAATCATTCGGTCCAACACTTGCTCTGTTCTTCTTAAGCTCAATGAAAAATGATCACAGACAGCTGTTAATACATTTACCAACACTTGACTATCAGTTATTTTCGGCCATGCATTGATATGCTCAAAATGCAATTTTTTATCTACAATTGCCTGCTGAATAAACTCTCGCCTAGAGATACTGCCTAACGTAAATCGTCTATGAAAAAATCGTCCAAGATAGCTTTCTGCATCAAAACCATCGCCATAAATGACCTTGATAGCATGCTGCAACTGCTCAGTATCTGTTGCCAGTACAAACACCACCCCGGGAATATCAAAAATATGTTTGATGGTCTCCAGCATTTCTACAGCATAAGAGGGACGACAACGATCAAGCTCATCTATCAAAATAAATGCGGGATAATCCAGTTCTCCTTCACTTAAACCAACAGCTCCCTCAACCCATTGCCGGATCTCTTGTTTAAGAAACTGGATAGATTCATAACGCTCTTTGTGATTGCTACAAAGTGTATCAACCAGCTTATCTGCGTCTTCTCCTTCCACAGAAAAGTCACTATCTTCCCATCCAGCTTTTTTAATGGCTGACTTGAGTACCAATTTTCCGCCTACCTTGAGCAAACCCAATAGCTTGGGCTTGATGCCATCAGGTATGGAAACCTTATTTCCTGTTGCATCTTTCAATTGATCGATAATCGACGAAATCACCATCAATAAGGGATCATCGGAAAAGTCCTGCTGCCAGGCGTCGATATAGACGGTGGGATAGTGCGCTTTCAGCTCCATATACCAGCGCTTGATAAACCAGGTTTTACCCGCCCCCCACTCGGCATTGAGGTTGAGCACATAGTTGCGCTGCTTGCCTTCGGCGGCGAGGTAGTTGGTCAGAAATTCGGCATAGCGGGCGCGATCCAGCCGATCTGCGCTCAAACTCTCTTCGCTACCCGCAATGGCCCCCGGCCCGTCCCACTGAACTGTGTCATTCCAATTAAACGGTGCCACTACCATCTCGTATCTCTCCATATTGCGTTGCTGGAGATGATATCAGGGACACCGAGGAAATAGTTTGACTAAAGACCTGTTCGTTACCCTTTTTGCCACTCGGGGAGGTTTATTTAGCTGTTGTTCAACTTCTCTGTCGAGAGCCGATGATACGGGGTCGATACATGGTGGCAAGCTATCTCAACAACCATGGACTCAACTGATTTCCTTTGATTTGCTAAGAGGTTACAACCATGTGACATAACGCAGAACCTGCGGAAATAAATGAGAAATATGCCGTGAAGAGTGCTTAATTTAAAGCAGTTGATGCACGTTGGCCTCGTGTTCAGCCAACCCATCACAGCGACCCAAGGATGGCCAACTTCATGAAGGATGAACCCTTCTCCACCCGATTGCAGCACGAGCTGGATCACCTCAGATCCATCTTTAACGAGATGGGGGCTTACCTCTTTACCAAGGATCTGGATGGCCGTTATATCTATGCCAATCAGGCTGTGCTGGATCTCTTTGGTTGTACCCTGGCCGAACTGCAAGGCAAGGATGATCGCGCCTTTTTTGACCTCGACTTCTCGGAAGATCTGAGACGAAATGATCGTCAGGTGCTGGAGCAGCAGGTCGCCATCGCCCGGGAGGAGATCAACTACCTCAAACCCACGGGAGAGAAACGGGTCTACTGGAGCGTGAAAAAGCCGATGTACGACCGGGATGGCACGCTGATCGGTCTGTGCGGCATCTCCACCGATATCACGGAACACAAGCTGATTGAGGCCCGTATGGCCGAGCAGCATCAGTTGCTGGAGATCATCCTGGCCAACGTGGATGCCCATATCTATATGAAGGACAGCCAGCACCGCTTTCTCTACGTCAATCAGAAGGTGTGTGCCCTGCTCGGTTTACCCGCCGAACAGATCATCAACCGCAGCGATAATGAGCTGTTCTCCCCACACGGAGCCAACCAGCTGTGGCAGCTGGACAACCGGGTGTTCGAAACGGGTGAGCTGCAAGCCGGTGAAGAGTCACTGACCGATACCGAAGGCAAGCAACATTACTACTGGTCTGTCAAAGTCCCCTTCAAGCTGGCTGATGGTACCCCCACCCTGATCGGTATCTCCTCCGATATCACCGAGCTGCACCAGCTCAAGGAACAACTGCAATATCAATCGGTTCATGACAGCCTCTCCGGACTTTATAACCGCCGTTTCTTCTTCGAGGTGTGCGAAAAGAACCTGAGTATGAACATGCGCCACCAGCTCACCTCGGTGCTGATAGTGCTGGATGTGGATCAGTTCAAATGCATCAACGATCGCTACGGTCACCCGCTGGGCGATCAGGCGCTGATCCATCTGGGCAGGGTGATGCAATCGGTGCTGCGCAGCGAAGATGTGCTGGCCCGCATCGGCGGTGACGAGTTTGCCATCTTGCTGCCCAACACCACCCTCTCGGCCGCCGCATCACTGGCCGAACGGCTGCGCAAGCAGGTGATGCAAAGCCCGTTACCCCTTGCCGATGGGGATGAGCTGGTTATCACCATCAGCGCCGGGCTGGTGGAAAATAGCAAGGGGGAGCAGATGGAGAGCCTCTACGCGCGCGCCGATCAGATGCTCTATCAGGCCAAACAGAGCGGCCGCAACTGCGTCGCGTGCAAGGCACGATAGCTGGCTGGCCAGTCAGGCACTCCCACTTCCCTTGCTGCATTTATCCCGACAGCTTAGTCATCCTATTGCACGCTGCTTTCACTCACGCTCGATTAGCACCTAACCCAGCTGTTTGCGCAGCACAAACTTTTGCACCTTGCCGGTGGAGGTCTTCGGCAGCGGGGTAAAGATGATCCGCTTAGGCGCCTTGAAGTGGGCCATCTGCTCCCGGCAAAAGGCGATCAGCTCCGCCTGGGTGGTCTCTCGCCCCTCTTTCAGTTTGACGAAGGCGCAGGGCACCTCCCCCCACTTCTCATCGGGCATGGCGATCACCGCCGCTTCGTCCACATCGGGATGGCGATAGAGCACATCTTCCACCTCCAGACTGGAGATATTCTCCCCGCCGGAGATGATGATGTCCTTGGATCTGTCCTTGATCTCCACATAACCATCCGGGTGCCACACCGCCAGATCCCCACTGCGAAACCAGCCGTCCGCCATCGCCTCGGCGCTGGCCGCCGGGTTCTTGAGATAGCCTTTCATCACCACATTACCGCGCAGCACTATCTCCCCCATGGTTTTGCCATCTTTGGCCACCGGCTCGCCACTGACCGGATTGATGACCCGCATTTCCCCCTGCAGGGGTGAGGCAACCCCCTGGCGCGCCTTCAAACGCGACAGCGTGGTGGCATCCTGCCCCTGCCAGCGTCTTTGCGGCTCGCACAGCACGCAGGGACCATAGGTTTCGGTGAGGCCATAGACGTGGGTCACGGCGATCCCCATCGCCTCCATGCCGGCGATCACGGTGGCGGGAGGCGCAGCGCCAGCGGTCATCACTTTGATGGGGAGATCCAGCCCCTGCTTGAGCGCTGGTTCGGCATTGTTGAGCATATTGAGCACGATGGGCGCTGCGCAAAAGTGACTCACCTTGTGCTCGTGCAGCGCCTCATAAATAGCGTCTGCCTGCACATGACGCAGGCAGATACTCACCCCGGCGGTGGCCGCCAGCGTCCAGGGGAAACACCAGCCGTTGCAGTGAAACATCGGCAATGTCCAGAGGTAGACGGGATGTTTGGGCAGCTCCCAGGAGAGTACGTTATTGATGGCGTTGAGGTGGGCGCCGCGATGGTGATAGACCACCCCCTTGGGATTGCCGGTAGTGCCGGAGGTGTAGTTAAGGGAGATAGCCTGCCACTCATCTTGCGGCAACCAGCCGGGCTCATCACCACTCCCTTGCGCAAGGAACTGTTCATAGTCGAGGTCACTGATAAGCGCCCCCTCCCGGTAGAGGGGATCATCGATGGCGATGACCAGCGGTTGGCTCTCCAGCAGACCCAGCGCCTTGCGCACCACGGCGCCAAACTCCCTGTCTACCAGCACCACCTTGCTCTGGGCATGCTGGAAGATAAAAGCCATCGACTCGGCATCGAGCCGGGTATTGATGGTGTTGAGCACGGCGCCGCTCATGGGCACCCCGAAGTGCGCTTCAAACATCGCCGGGATATTGGGTGCAACGATGGAGACGGTATCCCCCTCCCCGATACCGCTAAGCCGCAGGGCCGAGGCCAGCTGGCGGCAACGGCGGGCGGTCTCGCCCCAGCTCTGGCGCAGCGGGCCGTGGATCAGCGCCGGATAGTCGGGATAGACCCGCTCCGCCCGCCCCAAAAAGCTGATGGGGGTCAGGGCCTCGAAATTGGCGGCGGTTTTGGCAAGGTCACGCTCATAGATGTTCTGCACTGTCATCGGATTCCTTCCTCACAGGTGGCACAAAACGGGCAGTTTCGGGATGATTCAGAGATCAGCAAGCGACATAGGCATCCTGCCCGTCACTGGTCTCTTATGGGGATGACAGCCTAACAGTGAGCCTGCGGCGGCAGGTATTAGCAAAACGTCTTAGACAGGGGCAGCCTGCTGCCAACAGAGGCCCCCTGTTTTCGTTGCAAAAAAATATTTCATTACGGGAAAGCGTGCCATTTTTTTCACAGGCTGTTTTTGGCGAATAACGAAAAATGACGATAATGGAATATTATTCCGTCAAAACTGCTTTATATGTCATTTCATTCATCTCGGCACGCACTATTTTCATGACCTTTATTTAAGGTAAACCGCATAAAACGAAAGCCGAAATAGTTATTGCATAATAACTTTTATTTCATATCAGCTGTTAAATCCATGGAAAATAAATTTTGTGAGCCATCCCATAAAGCGAGCATGGCACCATGTTCATTCAGCCACACACGGGTTACGGTTACAACGTGAAACAATCTACCGGATGTTCAATATCAGGCCAGATTTCTCGCCAATCACTACGCAATCCACAGTGAGTTTGCGTACCTTGGATGTATGACGCAGAAACCCTATCGACCCGATATTCCGCCGAGCCCAAACCTGCTTTATCAAGGAGCATTTTATGTGTGCCGTGCCGAATACCACACCACGCAGACAATTCCCTACTGCATTTACCATTCTGTTTCTTATTATGTTACTGGCCATTGCACTGACCTGGATAATTCCGGCGGGCGCCTATGCCAAGCTCTCTTATAATCCAGCCAGTGAAAGTCTGATGGTCAATAGCCCACAGGGGGAAATAAGCCGACTTCCCGCAACCCAGGATGCCCTGGCAAAACTTAACATCAATATTGCGGTGGAGCAATTTACCAACGGCACCATCCGCAAGCCCATTGCCATTCCCGGCACCTATGCCCGATTGGAGCAAGCGCCCAAGGGGTTCGGTGACGTGGCGGTCAGCATGGTCAAGGGCACCATAGAGGGGGCGGATATCATCGTCTTTATTCTGGTGCTCGGGGGGCTGATCGGCGTCATCAACAAGACAGGTGCCTTCAGTGCAGGGCTGGTGGCGTTGTCGCGCAAGACCCGGGGCAACGAGTTCCTGTTTGTGGCGCTGGTCTGCTTCGTAATGGCGCTGGGAGGCACCACCTGCGGACTGGAGGAAGAGGCGGTCGCCTTCTACCCCATACTGGTGCCCATCTTTCTAGCGCTCGGCTATGACTCCATCGTCTGCGTAGGGGCCATCTTCCTCGCCGCCTCCATGGGAACCACCTTCTCCACCATCAATCCCTTCTCGGTGGTGATCGCCTCCAATGCCGCCGGCATTCCCTTTACCGAGGGGCTGATCTTTCGCGCCATTGGCTGTCTGGTGGGCACCCTGGTGGTGATCGGCTATCTCTACTGGTACTGCAAGAAGATCAAGGCCAACCCGGCCTTCTCCTACACCTATGAGGACAGAGAGAGTTTTCGCGCCCGTTTTCTCAAAGAGGGCTCTATGGACGAAGGGGTGCCCTTCACCCTGCGCCGCAAGATCATTCTGACCCTGTTTATCCTCGCCTTCCCGCTGATGGTGTGGGGCGTCTCCATGGCCGGTTGGTGGTTTCCGCAGATGGCAGCCACCTTCCTGACCATCGCCATCATCATCATTTTTATCTCGGGTCTCAAAGAGAAAGAGGCAGTCGAGGCCTTCACTCAGGGGGCGTCGGAGCTGGTGGCGGTCTCCCTCATAATCGGGCTGGCACGGGGGGTCAATCTGGTGCTGGATCAGGGGATGATCTCGGACACCATTCTGGCCTACGCCTCCGATCTGGTCTCCGGCATGCACGGCGCCGTGTTCGCGGTGGCGCAGATGCTGGTGTTCACCCTGCTGGGGCTGGTGGTGCCCTCCTCCTCCGGGCTCGCAGTGCTCTCCATGCCCATCATGGCGCCGCTGGCAGATACCGTGATGATCCCCCGCTATATCGTGGTGTCGGCCTACAACTGGGGCCAATACGCCATGCTGTTCCTGGCCCCCACCGGACTGGTGCTGGTCACCCTGCAGATGCTCGGCATCCAGTTCAACAAGTGGGTCAAGTTCGTGCTGCCCATGGTGGGCTTTGTGCTGGGATTTGGCGCCCTGATGCTGGTGGCGCAAGTGATGTTGGCCTGATGGGCCTGTGATACATGAGTGACAACACCCCGAGCCTGGCGCGGGGTGTTCTTTTGTCAGCCTTAGTGGCGCACCCGCCCCTGCTGGCGGAAGCAGTAGAGTTTAAGGCTGATGTCGGCGATATCGGCGGGAAGCTCCTCTCCCTGCTCGGCCAGGGGCCGGTAGAGGGATGAGAGCAGACGTTCAGCCTGCTGCGCCGTGATGATGTTGGCCTGGATGGCCGGGGTGATCCAGCTGGGTAACATTGACATATCTCCCCCTCGTTGATCCGGTGATCTCGGGTGAACCTCTTCATATCAGGTCTTACGCAGTTGTCTGCCGACCCGTTCACCCTCTGCTTCACCCAATCAAAGCAAAATGCTTGCCGTGATCTCTTATCGGCCAACATCCGATGGGGCTGGAGCCATTTATCAACCACTTGCGTGGCCATCTCAACGAACAGAGCCCTTGCTCAAGGCCTCCCTTGACCTGCCCCCGTCAGCACTTTGCCACTCTGGCATTCTGCTCACCGCACGCCTTGCAAATTGCGACTCGAATTGCTCCTTATTACACTGGCACAGTCCACCATGCGCCGGAAACCGGTCACTTTTAGTCCGTTGTCGCCAAAGCCAGACACTTTTTCGGGGTGACTGTTTTTTGACCTTGCCAGCGCCTGTCGCAGACCCATCCCCCTCGCCTTGTTCGGCCAACCGGTTATGACAAGATGGCGCCAGATTGGAACAGCCCGTATGGGTATGCAGGAGAACAACAAGATGAACAGATCCATGATGGCAGGTATCGGTATTGGCATCGCCTCGGCCCTGGCGCTCTCGGCGGCGGCCAGTGGCTCGCTCTTTACACCACAACCCACCTTTGCCGAGGTGATTGCCAGCAAGCCGATCACCGAGACCATCAAGACTCCCCGCCAGGAGTGTCGCAACGTCACCGTGACCCACCGCAAGCCGGTACAGGATGAGCACAAGATCCTCGGCACCGTGGTGGGCGCGGCGCTGGGGGGCGTGGTCGGCCACCAGTTTGGTGGCGGCAGTGGCAAGAAGGTGGCCACCGCTGCCGGGGCTGTCGCGGGTGGTTATGCCGGTAATCAGGTGCAGGGCAATATGCAGGCTGGCGATACCTACACCACCACCGAGCAGCGCTGCAAAACCGTGCAGGATACTAGCGTCAACACCATTGGTTATGACGTGACCTATCGCCTCGCAGGTCAGGAGGGGGTGATCCGCATGAAGCAAGCCCCCGGTGCAACCATTCCGGTCAAAGATGGCAAATTGGTGATCGACCAGCCAAAAGTGTGATTTCTCCTGACCCCACTCAGCAGCAGGCCCGCCTCTTTCGAGGCGGGCCTGTGTTTTTGGACGGCTTGTTTCCTTTTTCAAACAACGGCACGCACCACTCACGGCACTAGAACTATCACCCCTTGCAGCACTTCTTCACCGCCCGCACCACGTTCTGATACCCGGTGCAGCGGCACAGATTCCCCGACAGCCCGCGGCGGATCTCCGCATCGGTCAGTGGACGGCGCTCGGTCTTGTCGAGCAGAGCCGCGCTCGCCATCACGAGGCCCGGGGTGCAAAAACCGCACTGCACCGCCCCCTCGTCGATAAAGGCCTGCTGCACGTCGGAGAGCTCGTTACCTTTGCGTTCCCCCTCCACGGTACGAATGGATTTACCATCGGCCCACACCGCCAGATAGAGGCAGCTGTCGATAGCGGTGCCATTCACCCGCACGGTACAGGCGCCGCACTCACCGACACAGCACCCCTCTTTCACACTGATCAGCCCCTGCCCGCGCAGGAAGTGGAGCAGCGACATGGTGGGCGGCACTGCATAGGAGTAAGGCTTGCCGTTGATCTCGCACTGGATCTCCACTGCGGGACAGCTTTGCGGTTGCATCATAGGATCTTGCCTCCGGCACGTTCGACTGCGCAGGCGACCACCCGCTGCGCCAGGGTTTTGATAAGGTGCAGGCGAAACTCCTTCTCCGCCCGCCAGGAGGAGCGCGGCGCCACATCGGCTACCACCGCCTCGGCAATGGCTGCCAGTGTGGCGCGAGTCAGGGGTTGCCCTTCGGCCGCCGCTTCCGCGTGAGGCGTGCGCACCGGGGTCGGGGCCGCCACCCCATAGGCCAGCCGCAGGCGCTTGAAGTGGCCATCCTCAATCTGGCAGTAGGCGGCGCAGCCGATGGTGGCGATATCCATGGCATCGCGCATGGCGTATTTGAAGTAGTGGGAGCCCACATGGGGGTGCGAGTCCGGGGCAAAGTGAAACGCCACCAGAATTTCCGCCGGTTGCAGCGCAACCTTGCCTGGGCCGGTATGAAAACCGGCGATGGGGATGCGGCGTGTGCCGTTAGGACCAGCAATCTCAAGCTCGGCCTCCAGCGCGACGGTAGGCGCCGCCGAGTCGGCACTGGTGGCGCCGTTGCAGATGTTGCCGCCATAGGTGGCGACGTTGCGGATCTGCGGGCCGGCGATAGTAGCGGCCGCCTCGGCCAGCATCGGCAGGCGGCGCTGCACCAGTTCGTTCTCGATGAGCTCGGTAAAGGTGGTGCCGGAGCCGATGCGGATAGAACCGTCAGCCAGCTCGCTCACCCCTTTGAGTTCGGGCAAGTCGTGAATATCGACGATATGACGATAGGCGGCGTTGAGGTGATGCAGCTGGATCATCACATCGGTGCCGCCTGCCAGCAAACGCGCCTCGGGGTCAGCCTGACGCAGGGTGACCGCCTCGGCCACACTGCGGGCCTTGTAGTAACGGGCAATATCAAACATGGTGTTGCTCCTCCCCTGATCCCTCGCCAATCAAACCCGCCGCGACAAACTCCCGGAACAGGGTTTTGGGGGTGATGGGCAACTCGTTGATGGCGACCCCGGTCGCCATTCGAATGGCGTTACGGATTGCGGGGCCCGGCGAGATGATGGGCGGTTCCCCCAGTGATTTGTGGCCATAGACCGACTGGGGCTCATAGGTCTGCACGAAGTCACATTCAAGCTCCGGCAAATCCAGCATGGTGGGGAACTTGTAGTCGAGCAGGTTGGGATTGCGCACCACGCCGCTCTTGGCATCGATGATCATCTCCTCGAACAGCGACCAGCCGATCCCCATCCCCATGCCGCCATGCACCTGTCCCTCCGCCAGTTGCGGGTTAAGGATCTTGCCCGCATCGTGCAGGTTAATGATGCGATTGATAGTCACCTTGCAGAGATCGATATCGACGCTGAGATCGACAAAGGTGCAGCCGAAACTGGGCGGGTTAGTGGTGGTCTTGTGGGAGACCTCGGAGGTGATCTGACCGCCGATAGTGAGGTGGTAGTAGGCGTTGACCGACACTTCGGCGACGCTGATCAGTACCTTGTCCGGTGCGCCAGCCAGCACCACGTAACCATCGATCAGGGTGAGCGATCCCACATCCTGATGGCAGAGTTGGGCCGCCAGCGACAAAATGCGGGCCCGCAGCTGCAGCGCCGCCTGATGGATGGCGGGCGCCGCCACATAGCTCTGGCGCGAAGCGAACGAGCCAGGATCATAGGCGGTGATGTCGGTATCCTGAGTCGAGATGACCCGGATCTGCTCAAACGGAATGCCTAACGTCTGGGCCGCCATCTGGGCAAAGACGGTATCCGACCCCTGCCCTATCTCGGTGGCACCGATCTGCAGATTGACGGTGCCATCCTGATTGAGCAGCATGCGGGCGCCGGCAATTTCGACCCCCACCGGGTAGGTGTTGGAGCCGTAGCTAAAACACGCAACCCCGATGCCGCGCCGCACCCTAAGATGAGGATCCTGCCCCAGACACTCGGCCTTGAGTCGATCCCACTCGAACATCTCGCGGCCACGCAGCAAGCAGTCCGGCAATCCGGCGCTGTAGATGGTCTTCTGGTTGACCTGATTGACGTCCCCTTCCCGCGCCACGTTGGCGATCCGCACATCAAGCGGATCCAGCCCCAACTCGGCGCAGGCATCGTCCAGCATGCACTCGAGGGCAAAGATCACCTGCGGCGCGCCGTAACCGCGCATGGCACCGGCGGTGGGCAGGTTGCTGTAGAAGGTCTTGGCGTCATAACCGAAGGCGCTGCGCGGATAGAGGTAGCTGATCTTGTTGCCACCGGCGCTGGCGATGGAGTGGCCATGGGAGGCATAGCCGCCGGTGTTGGAGAGCACGTCGAGCTGATAGCCCTTGAGGGTGCCGTCGCGGTTGAGGCCCATCTTGCCATCGATGGCAAAGCCGTGGCGGGTGCGGGAGGCAAAAAAGCACTCTTCCCGGCTCAAGGTCACCTTGACCGGCACGCCGCCAAGCTTGTAGCTCAGAAACGCCGCCATCGGCTCTTCCAGCACATCCTGCTTGTTGCCAAAACCGCCGCCCATATAGGGCTTGATCACCCGCACGCTCGACCAGGGCAGGCCGAGAGATTTGGCCACCCGACTGCGCACTATCTGGGGGATCTGGGTGCTGCTGACGACGATGATGTGGTCCGGCTGATCCATGTAGGCGTAGCAGGTCACCGTCTCCAGATGGCAGTGCTGCACTACTGGAGTCCGGTAGTGCCCCTGAAACTGCAGATCGGCCGCAGCGATGGCCTGCTCCGGGTCATTGGCACGAAGCTGGCTTTGGCGCAGCAGATTGCCGCTCGGGTGGATGGGATAGGCACCGTCGGCCAGCGCACTTTCGGCATCCGTCATCACCGGTAGCGGCTCGTAAGTCACCTTGACCAGGGCGGCAGCCTTCTCGGCCACCAGCGGATCGCGCGCCACCACGATGGCGACCCCATCACCAAAGTGGCGTACATGGTCGGTGAGCAGGCGGCGGTCTTTCACATCCCGTTTGGCCTCATCGAGGGACCAGGCGTGACCGGCAGTGCGAAAACAGGTGGTGGGCACATCTTCGTGGGTGAACAAGGCTTCGACCCCGTGCAGGGCCAGCGCGTCGCTGGCGTCGATGGCGAGCACCTTGCCGTGGGCAATATTGCTGCGCACGTACTTGGCGTGGCGCATCCCGAGCATGATGTTGTCATCGGTATAGCGGGCGCTGCCGGTCACCTTGGCCTCGGCATCCACCCGCTTGAGCGGTAATCCTATGGACATATGCAAGTCCTTTTTTCGAAGGGAAAAATCTGGAACCGGCATAAAAAACAGCAAGATATGCGCCTGTTTCCCGCCATCGTCAGGACAATGGGGAGAAGTGTGAAGGGGATCCCATCTAGCCCGCTTTTGTTGGCCCGAAGCGACAAGCCAAGGGCAGCCCCTGAGCAAACGGGGCACATCAGCGGTGAAAAAAGCGGCAGAGCGAGGAGAGCAAGGGTGGGAGCCTATCAATCTGGTAGGAGGATTTATCAAAATGGTATCGCGATGGCACCAGCGGCTGAGGCATGGTAACCAGCGTTGACGGTCAGAGCGCCGCAGATATAAAAATGGGGCCGCCAGTGCGACCCCAAACGGGCGGGTTATCCCTAAATAGCCCACCCCCCAGCATAAAAGAGCACCAGCGCTAGGGCGATGACCACGGTGCCGACGTTGAGCTGGTGCCACTCCTTCGAGCAGATGCGGCCGATCACCAGCGCACTGAAGCCGAGCATGATGCCGGTGACGATGTTGCAGGTGAGCACGATAAAGACCGCGCACACCAGCCCGGACATGGCCCCGACAAAGTCATCGAAATCGAGCTTGGTGACGTTGCTCAGCATCAAGAGCCCCACATACATCAGGGCCGGTGCGGTGGCATAGGCGGGCACCAGATAGGAGAGCGGCGAGAGGAACAGCATCAGCAGGAAGAGGCCGCCGACCACGGTCGCGGTGAGGCCGGTTTTGCCCCCCGCCGCCGTGCCCGCGGCCGATTCGATATAGACGGCAGCCGGGGCCGCCCCCACCAGACTGGAGAAGATGCTGCTGACCGAGTCGGCACTGAGCGCCTTGCCGCTGTTGATGATATGACCATCCTTATCGAGCAGGTTGGCCTGCCCCGCCACGGCGCGGATGGTGCCGGTGGCATCGAATACCGCTGTCATCACCAGCGCCAGCACGCTGGGCAGCACCAGCGGCGAGAGGGCCCCCATGATATCCAGACTGAAGATGAGGGACTTGCCCTGATCGTCCGACAGGCTCGGCAGGGCGAACAGCCCCTGATATTTCACCGCCGGATCGAAAATCAGGCCGAAGATGGAGATGGCGATAATCACCAGCAGGATCCCCCCCGGTACTCGCAGCTTCTCCAGCCCGAAGATCACCGCAAGGCCGATCAGGGACATGATGACCGGCATCGAGGTGAAGGCCCCCAGCGCCACCGGCAGCCCCTCAAGCGGGTTCTTGATCACCAGCCCCACCCCGTTGGCGGCGATAAGCAGCAGGAAGAGACCGATCCCGATGCCGGTGCCGTGGGCAATTCCCATCGGCAGGTTGTCGAGGATCCAGCTACGCACTCCGGTCACCGAGATGGCGGTAAAGAGTACCCCCATCAGGAAGACGGCGCCCAGCGCCACCGGAATGGGGATCTGCTGCCCCAGCACCAGACTGAATGCAGTAAACGCCGTGAGGGAAATAGCGCAACCGATGGCCATCGGCAGCTTGGCCCAGAGCCCCATCAAGAGCGAACCGAACCCCGCCACCAGACAGGTGGCGACAAACACGGCGCCGGGAGGAAAGCCCGCCTTGCCGAGCATGCTCGGCACCACGATCACCGAGTAGACCATGGCAAGGAAGGTGGTGAGGCCCGCCAGCACCTCCTGTCTGACGTTGCTGCCCCGCTCGCTGATCATAAAGTAGCGATCAAGAGCCGTGAGCGGCTGTTGCTTTGGTGCGCTCTGGCTGGCGTCATCATTGGCCAGCTGTTCCACGCTGTTTGTCCTGCTGTTTGCTTGGGTCATACCCAACTCCTTCACACGCGCCTGAATGTTCCATGACGAAATGGCGACAGGATCTGCGGGTCTGCCGAGCGCCAGTCTGATGAGAAACAGGCGATGGTGGCAGAGGATGCGACAGACAGACCAGGGCAGGCAGCCTTGACTCAAACGTTTGCCTTGCTGGTCAAAAAAACCGGGCCATTTCACGTTCTATGCGGGGAGATCCCCTGTGGTGCGGCAAGACTGGCGCCCCTGTGGAGCACGCCAGCCGCCGTATTCGTTGGGGCTGCGCCGCGGCAGCCCACTCCAGCCCCTACCCCCGTTCATGCACCAGTTGGCCATCCACATAGGTGCGGTAGATGGATCTGTCATCCCCCAGGGTCAACAGCACAAAGAGCTTGTCCCGCAGGGTGGTGGAGTTGTCATAACGCAGCTGCTGCAGCGGGGTGGCGACCGGGTCGAGCACCACGAAGTCCGCCTCCTTGCCCACCGCAAAGCTGCCGATCTTCTCGTCAAGCCCCAGCGAATGGGCGCCGCCCAGGGTCGCCAGATAGAAGGCCTGATAGGCCGAGAGCCGCTCGCCCTGCAACTGCATCACCTTGTAGGCCTCGTTGAGGGTCTGCAGCATGTTGAAGGTGGTGCCGGCGCCTATGTCGGTGCCCATCCCCACCTTCACCTGCTTGCGCCACGCCTTGTGCAGCTTGAAGAGGCCACTGCCGAGATAAAGATTCGAGGTGGGACAAAACGCGATGGTGGATCCGGTCTCCTTCAGGCAATCCCACTCCTGTTCTTCCAGATGGACGCAGTGGGCAAACACGCAGTTGTGGC
This sequence comes from Aeromonas sp. 604176, assembly GCF_049170755.1. Classification (NCBI taxonomy): domain Bacteria; kingdom Pseudomonadati; phylum Pseudomonadota; class Gammaproteobacteria; order Aeromonadales; family Aeromonadaceae; genus Aeromonas; species Aeromonas sp. 604176. Next base: position 45,578 of record NZ_JAAKNE010000006.1, on the reverse strand, counting down.
CGGTGAGCCCATGCTGGTGATAGACATCGAGATAACCCTTGTGCGCCGGGAAAAGGGATTTGACCCAGGCGATCTCATCCTTGTTCTCGCACAGATGGGTGTGCAGATAGGTGGTGGGAAACTCTTCGCGCAGTCGCCGCGCCATCGTCAGCTGCTCGGGTGTCGAGGTGGGTGCAAATCGTGGTGTGATGGCATAGAGCAGGCGACCATTGCCGTGCCAGCGCTCAATAAGCTGCTTACTCTGCACATAGCTGCTCTCGGCGGTATCGAGCAGATAATCGGGGGCATTGCGATCCATCATCACCTTGCCGGCGATCATCCGCATATTAATTCGACTGGCCGCCTCGAACAGGGCATCCACCGACTCGGGGTGCACTGTGCCGAACACCAGCGCCGTGGTGGTGCCGTTTCGCAGCAACTGCTTGATAAAGAAGGTGGACATCTCGCGGGCATATTCGAGATCGTTGTAGCGCCTCTCGGCCGGGAAGGTGTGGCGGTTGAGCCACTCCAGCAGTTGCTCGCCATAGGCCCCTACCATCTCGCTCTGGGGATAGTGAATGTGGGTATCGACAAAGCCGGGCACTATCATCTTGCCGCGGTAATCCCGCACCCGCACTTCTGTCGGAATGCGATCCTTGCCCTCCTCCCACTCACCAAACCAGTCGATGCAGCCGTTGCGAATGATCAGCAGGCCATCCTCGATAAGGCGCGCGTTGGACTCAATCTCCTCGGGCTGATCCACCACCCGGGTGATATCGAAGAAGCTGCCGCGTACCGCTTTGACAGAGTTGTCATTTTTCATAACCGTTTCCCTGTTTTTCTTGTTCTGTTGACGTTTTTTGCCGGTTTAACCGTCAGATCCGTTCCACTTGTGGCGCCACCGCCTGCCCGGGCACTGGCTCTGGTGACCCCTCACCCTTGCTGGCCGATGGCTGGCCCGCACTGCGGGCGGTAAAGATCACATCCGGCTTGTCGCTCAGCTGGATCACCTCCACCGCTTCGGCATCCCTGACGGCTGCCTTGCGCTTGCGGCTTTGCGGCAGCACCAGATTCATGATGATGGCGGTGATACCACCGGCACAGATGGGGTTCTCCACCAGCATGTAGATACCCGTCGGCAGCACCTTGAAGACGTTCGGGTCATAGGAGACCCCGAGCCCAAGACCCAGCGAGGTGGCGACAATCAGGGTCTCCCGCCGATCGAAGCCGTGGCTGATGATGATGCGACCACCGGCGATGGCGATCATGGAGAACATGATGACCATGGCGCCCCCCATCACAGGTGACGGTATGGTGGTAAAAAAGCGCCCTACTACGGGAAAAAGCCCCAGCAGCACCAGAATGACGGCAATGAACTTGCCCACATGGCGTGACGCCACTCCGGTCATCTGGATGACGCCGTTGTTCTGGGCAAAGGTGGTGAGTGGCAAAGAGCCGAGTGCCGAGGCGATCACCGAGACCAACCCGTCCGCCAGCACGCCGCCGGAGAGCCGTTTTTGAAATTCAGGCCCCTGAATATCCCGGTGGGAGACCATGGCGGTGGCGGTGATGTCCCCCACCGCCTCCAGCACGCTCAACAGATAGATGGTGCCCGCCAACATAAAGGCGTGAAAATCGAAGGAGAAACCGTACTTGAACGGGATCGGCACCGTAATAAGCGGCAGGTTATCAAGGGCGGAGAAATCCACCATACCGAGCATCAGGGCCACCGCATAACCCACCAGCAGGCCGATGGCAATGCCGCTCATCCGCAGCAGCGGGCTTCGGCTGCAGTTGAAGGCGACGATGACACAGAGCACCAAGAGCCCCAGCCCGATGTACTCGTATTTGCCGAAGGTGCCGCTGCTCATGGCGGAGAAGCCGCCGCCAAAGTCGATGATCCCCACCTTGATAAGACTCAGACCAATCATCAGCACCACTACCCCGCTCACGGTCGGGGTGATCACCCGCTTGAGGTAGGGCAGCACAAAGGAGGAGCCCATCACCAGAAAAGCACCGACAAAGGAGACCCCAAGCAGAGTCGAGACGATCAGCTCCTCGTGGATGCCATCTTTTTTCATGGCGCCGCCGAGGGCGATCATCACGGTCACGAAGGAGAAGTTGACCGACTGGATGGAGAGCAGCCCCGAACCGATGGGGCCATAACGGTTCACCTGCAGCCAGGTGCCGATACCGGAGGCGATCATCGCCATGGAGACCAGATAGGCGGTGATCTCGGTGGAGAGACCCAGGGCGCCACCGACGATCAGCGCCGGGGTCACCATGGGGACAAAAATGGCCAGCAGATGGGTCACTGCACCCATCAGGGTTTGATAAAACGGGGGTTTGTCTTCCAGCTCGTAAATGAGATCCGAGTGCTTGCGTGTTGTTTTAGACATCGTGTTTGTCCCATCACACAGAATGTAGGCGGAGTACTCATTCCGCCGTCAGGCGCTGGGGGCGAGCTGGCGCCCGCCCCTCACCTTTTCTTTTGTTATGCCGACACTTTTTGCTCCAGCTTGCCCAGTTCGCGCAGGATCTGCTCCGGCGTGAAGTGCCACTTGCGCAACCAGACACCACAGGCGTCGTGGATGGCGGTGGCGATGGCAGGCGCCGCGCCGTTGACCCCGATCTCCGAGATGGACTTGGCGCCGTAGGGGCCAACCTTGTCGTCACTCGGCACCAGGAAGGCCCGGAAGTCGCGCGGAATGTCGCCAATCTTGGGCGCGCCATAGCTCTTCAGATCCCGGGTCAGCGGGATGCCCTTGCTGTCGTAGCAGATCTCCTCGGTCATGGTGTGGCCGATGGCCCGCATGGTCGCCCCGTAGATCTGGCCAAGCGCAAGTTCCGGGTTGATGGGGGTACCGCAGTCGAGCAGGGCGTAGAACTTGTCGAGCCGGATCTCGCCGGTTCTGACGTTGACCGCCACCTCGGCGAAGTTGGCACCATACGGGAAGGCAAGCTCCGAGGTGATGTAGCTGGCAGTGCCCACCAGAATACCGAAGCCGGTACCTGTCTCCGCCTTGTGGGCCAGCTTGGCGAGGCTCACCTCCCCCTGCTTGCCGCGCACCACACCCGGGAACGCCAGTTCAACATCTGCTACCGGCTCGCCCAGCATGGCGGCGCCGTGGAACAGGATCTTCTCCTTGAGGTTCTCGGCCGCCTTTTTGGCCGCATTGCCGGAGAAGCAGGTACCGGACGAGGCGTAGGCCCCCTTGTCGAACAGGGCGTGGTCGGTGTCGCCGGAGATGACATGCACATCGCTGAGCGGGCAACCGAGCACCTCGGCGGTCAGCTTGGCCACCACGGTATCGAGGCCGGTGCCGATATCGGCGCCACCGGAGTGAACGATAAAGGTGCCGTCCGATTCCAGCTTGACCATGCAGTTGGCCTGATCGATATCCGGGATCCCCGATTTTTGCATGATGATGGCGACACCACGACCGATGCGCCAATCCCCGTCAGCGGGTTTGGGACTATCCCAGGCAATCAACTCGCGGCCCTGTTTGAGGATGGGTTCGAGGGCGCAGCTGGCCGCATGGGGCACCGAGGTAGGCATCTTGCCCTCGCCGATGGCACCCAGCACCTTGAGGATGTCCCCCTCGTGCACCCGGTTGTGCTCCACCATGTCGAGCTGATCGATGCCCAGTTTCTCGGCAAGTTCGGCAATGGCCATGGTCAGCGCGAAGTTGCCCTTGGGCGCGCCATAACCCTGATACGCGCCGGTCGGGCAGATGTTGCTGTAGTAGGTGTTGACGGTAAAGCGCACGTTGTCGCACGGATAGAGCGGCAGGGAGAGCGCCGGGCCGTTGCTTGGCACCGTCAGGGAGTGGTTGCCGTAAGGACCGGTGTTGGCACGAAAATCCATCTCGATGGCGGTGATGGTGCCATCTTTCTTGGCCCCCACTTTCACCTTCACCTTGGCCACATGGCGGGAGGTGTTGCTGATGAACTCCTCTTCACGGGTGTAGCGGAAGGTAACGGGACGGCCGGTGACCTTGGTCGCCCAGGCGCACACCTCTTCCAGCAGGATATCCTGCTTGGAACCAAAGCCGCCCCCTACCCGCTCCTTGATCACATGCACCTGATGCTGCTTCATGCCGACGATCCGCGCCACCTGGCGGCGCACGTGCCAGGGCACCTGGGTAGAGGCGTGAATAACCAGACGATCCCCATCCATGTAGGTGAAGCAGATGTGTGGCTCGGTCGGGCACTGCTGGGCCTGGGTCGATTCGTAGGTGCGCTCGACAATCTCGTCCGCCTCGGCAAAGCCTTTGGCCACGTCACCGATCTGGCCATGGACGCTGGCGGCCAGGTTCTCGTGGGGACGGGAACCGATGGGGAAGTTGATGATCATGTGCTCGTCGCCGCGGCGCACCGAGCAGGCGTTCTGCTGCTCCAGATCCGCCGGCGCACCGGCCATGTAGACGATAGGTTCGTCGTGGACCAGGGGGGCGTTGGGGGCCATCGCCTCATCGATATTCATGACCGCTGGCAGCACCTGATACTCGACCTCGATGAGTTTGAGGGCCGCCAATCCGATGGCTTCGCTCTCGGCCACCACGGCGGCGACCCTGTCACCTACGTGGCGCAGCTTGCGGCCAAACATGCGGCGATCGAGCGGTGACGGCTCGGGGGCGCTCTGACCACCCGGGGTGTAGTAGACATCCGGGCAGTTGAGGTGGGTGATGACGTGCACGACGCCCGGCAGCGCCTCGGCGCGGCTCACATCGAGTTTGGTGATCACCGCATGAGGATGGGGACTGCGCAGCATCTTGATGATCAGCGCATCTTCAGTAACCCGATCCTCCACGTAGCAGGGCTTGGCCTGCACCATCTTGGCGGCGTCCACTTTCGGACAGCTCTTGCCGATATGGCGCAGATCGTCGCGAAATTCCGGGGCGATCTGGCACAGATAATCCGGGTCCTTCATCCGTGAGCAGGCGAGCTCGATGGCCTGATAGAACTGCTGATAACCGCCATCGCGGTGAAACAGGCCCGAGAGGGCATCGTCGATTTGATCACGGGTGGGCTCGGGGTGGCGATCAAGCAGGTCGGTGACAATCAGCGCGGCGGCCGGATCGTTGTAGCCGGACTGCACCACACCCACATCCACCATTGCCTGCTGCACCAGACTGAGCTGGTTCCAGCTGCCCAGCGACTCGGCGGTGCGCACGTCGGCTCCATCCAGCTGGGCGGCGATCAGCAGGGAGGCGTTGATCACCTTGCCGTTGAAGAGAATGGCGTCGGAGCCGGCAAAGCCAAAACCGTCGTCGCTGTTGCGCACCGAGTGCATCCGGCACTGGTTGAACAGCACCCGCTGGGCATTCTCGCCAGCCGGGGTGATGACGGTGCGCAGGGCACCGTTCAGTGTGAAGTTGAGTTCCATCATGCCTGTACCTCCTGCTGCTGGCACTCGACCAGCAGATCCGCCACCACTACCCCGCTGATATAGCGCTTGTAGGTCACGCTGCCGCCGAGATCCTCGCGCGGTGCAACCAGCTCGCTCACGGCCGCCTCCAGCGCGGCATCGTGCAGATCGCGGCGCTCCACATCACGCAGGCGCATCGGCTGCGGCGTAACGCCAGCAACGGCGACCCGCATCTCGCCAAGGGCATCGAGGGCCACGGCGGCGGTCATCACCGCCAAGCCATCGGCGTTGCGGCTGATGCGGCGAGTGGCGCAGCGCAGTTCAGGCTCCGGCAGCACAACCCCCAGCACCAGGGCATTGCGCTGACCCGCCAGATAGGCGTCGATGGGTTGCAGCAGGTTGTTCTCCAGCACCACCACCGCTTCGAGCACCAGCAGCACCGGCAGCAAGGGGGAGTCCTGCTGTTGGCAGGCAAGTTCGCCGCCGATGGTGGCCTGATTGCGCAGATGGCGGGAGTAGACAAACCCCAGCGCATCGCACAGGGCGGCCGGGGTACGGGGATCCTCTTTCAGGGTCTGCAGGGTGACGGTGGCGCCGATATGGAGCTGGCCGTGCTGCTGCTCAATCTGGTTCAGTCCCAGCTTGTCCAGCGAGATAGCGACCTTCTTGTCGGTGCGGGTCGGAGCGGCGTTAAGCTTGCTGCCGCCTCCCATGTAGACGGCGTCGTTGCCGAAGCTGGCCTTGAGTTCCAAAGCCTGACCCAGTTGCTCGGGTCGGAAGAATTGCTCAATCATGTGTCGTCCTTACTCTTGCTGCCCGCCGCCGGGAAAATCCACAGGGCGGGCAATCCGGTCCAAAACTGTGGAAGGTGGCCTTAGGCCAGCTGATCCATCCGTTGCCACAGGCGGCTCGCCACCTTGCTGGCCTGCTCGTAAATGGGCGCGACATCGAACGGGAACTCGCGATCCTGATAGACCATGCGCCCCTCCACCATCACGCTGTTGACGCTGTTCGATCCCATGCCGAAGGCGAGATGGCCACCGAGGTTACGCGGCGCCAGCGGGGTCGGTGCGTCGTAGTCGCAAATGGTGAGGTCGGCCTTGTATCCCGGCTCCAGGCGGCCAAATTTGGCGCCGAAGTTGCGCTCCAGCAGGGTGTTGCCGTTCCACAGGAAGCGGGCAAAGCTGTCAGGCCACAGGGCGCCACCGGCATCCTTGTGCTTGAAGTAGGCGAACTTGAGCTCTTCGAGCATGTCGGAGCCGATACCATCGGTGCCAAGCGCCAGATTGCGATACTCCGGCAGGTGCATGTTGTAGCCCACGTGGTTGTTCATGTTGGAGCGGGCGTTGTGCACCAGGAAGGCATCGCGGCTGTTGAGCAGTTCGATGTCAGCCGGGCTCAGGTAGATGCCGTGGGCAATCAGGGTCTTGCTGTCGACAATGCCAAACTCGTCCAGCCGGGCGATGGGCTCCTTGCCATAGTGGTGGTGACCGTGGGCCATGTCGTAGCGGTCTTCCGCCACATGGATATGCAGCCCGCGACCGGTAACCTGCACCGCTTCGCGCAACATGGCTAGCCCTTCGTCTGGTACGGTGAAGGGGGCGTGTGCGCCGATATGGGCCTCCACCAGATAGGGTTCGCTCCCCTTGGCCTTGGCGGCATCAATGGCCTGCGCGAACAGGATGTTCTCCTCCACCCCGGCCTGCAGTTCGGCGAGGCCGCCGTTGCGATCCGTAGTCTCGAAGCATGTCATGCCACGCAGACCCGCCTCCATAAACCCTTTGCGCAGCACATTCAGGGAGCCCTTGATGAAGTTGGGCGAAGCGTGGTGGTCGATCACCGCACTGCAGCCGCTCTTGATCGCTTCCAGCGAGCAGATAAGGCCGCTGTAGTAGAGGGACTCTTCATCGAGCGCCCGATCGAGCCGCCACCAGAGGTTTTTCAGGGTGGAGATAAAATCCGGGCAGGGGGCGATGTTGGCCATGATCCCCCGCGACAGGCCTGAGTAGAAGTGGTTGTGGGCACAGACGATGCCCGGCATCACCAGCTTGCCCCCCATCTCCCGATAGTTGGCCTCCGGGTAGAGGGCCCGCAGATTGGGCCCCACCGCTTTGATAAGGGTGCCTTCGATGGCGATATCCACCCCTTCCAGCACCCGAGTCGGCTCCAGCTGGACGGCGGTGACGTTCTTCAGAATAAACATGGTTTGCTCCTTCGCTTATTCGTTATTCGCTCAGGCCTCGACGGCCCCCAGCAGGTAGTGGTGATGAGCATGGACATGGCTGATGATCCGGCACATGTCGCCAAGGGCCGCTGGCGCATCCTTGATCTGGCTCTGGGCGTCTATGGTCAGGCGATAGGTCTCGCCATCCTGACGCACCCGCAGTTCACCACCGTCAGCCAGATAGAAACCGGGGTTGCGGCTGTTGTCGAAGTCCTCGGGCAGGCTGAAGATGGTGACCTTGTCCTGATAGGGCTTGCCCTGCCACGGGCAGAACTGGGCGCAATTGCCACATTCGTTGCAGTAGGCATCCAGGTGCAGGGTCTGGAACTGGTCTTTGAAGCCCGGCACCGCAATGGCGACGTTGGCCCGGTTGGGGCAGACATCCACGCACTTGCTGCAGAGGTAGTTGCACTCGAGGCAACGGTGCGCCTCTTGCGCCACGAAGGCATCGCGCTCGCTCTTGTCAACCAGGGTGACGGCGATGCTCCCCTTGCGGCGATAGATCTCGTCCTTGCCCGACGGCTGGATTGAGACCTCGGCCTGACTGCCAGCGATATGCTCGCGAGAGAGCACCAGATCCGCGGCGCGGCGGGCACCACCGATGGCACCGACGATGGAGGATGGGCCGCTCTGCACGTCACCGATGAGGAAGACGTTGCGACGGCTGGTTTCGCCAGTCTGGCTATCCACCTCGGGCCAGCCATCGCTGCCAAGAGGAATGCCCATGGCTTTGAGCACCTCGCAGTCAGGCTGCTCGCCGATGGCGGTGATCAGCGCATCCATCTGCATCACTTCGGTCTGCTCGGTGGGCACCGGACGGCGGCGGCCCTGCTCGTCAGGATCCCCCAGCGCCATCATCCGCACGGTGAGCTTGCCATCTTTGTCAAAGCGCTCCGGATTGGTGAGGAAGCAGAAACGCACCCCATCCTCCACCGCTTCCAGATACTCCTCGCGATAGGCGGGCATCTCTTTCTCGCTGCGGCGGTAGATCACGGTCACATCGCTCACTCCCGGCACCTTGAGGGCGGCGCGGGCACAGTCCATGGCGGTGTTACCGGCACCAACCACAGCCACATGGCGGCCGAGTGGCAGCGGTTTGCCCTGATTAAAGCTGCGCAGGAAGTTGAAGGACTTGTAGACCCGATCATGACCCCCTTCGAGACGCATGCCTCCATTCTTGTCGGCGCCGATGCCGACGAAGACATAGGTAAAGCCCTGGGCGTGCAGCTTGTCGACGGTAAGCGCCGGATCGCAGCCAAACTCGAACTTGACCCCGTGAGCGGCGACAAAGTCGATGTCGTGCTGGATAAGTTCGGCCGGAATGCGGAACTCGGGGATGATGTGTTTGACCACGCCACCGGCATCCGCTTCACGCTCGAACACGGTGACCGGATGACCGGCACGGGCCAGGAAGTAACCGGCGGAGAGACCGGCCGGGCCTGCGCCAATCACCGCCACTGGATGCTTGTCACCGCTGCCTGCCGGTTTGTGCCAGCGGGCCTTGTACCCTTCCCAGCCGCGCTCCAGCGCCACTTTTTTCAGCTCGCGGATATTGAGCGCGCTGTCGTAGTCGAGACGGGTGCAGTTGTACTGGCACTGGTGATCGCAGATGTGGCTGGTGATGGCAGGCAAGGCGTTGCGCTGATAAATCAGCTCAAGGGCTGCCACATACTCCCCCTCGCCCATCAGGCGAATGTACTCGGGGATATCCTGATGCACGGCGCAGGCAGTGACGCAGGGCGCCACGTAGCAATCGGTCAGCGGCAGGCCGCCACCCACTTCGATGCGATCGTCGGACTTCCACTCCTTCTGGGTGTAATCCATGGTGAGCGCCTTGGCGGCAAGCGCCTCCAGCTTGGCCACATCCACCTGACTCATGCCCCAGCTGCCCGACGCCTCGATCTCTTTGAGACACTCGATCTGGCGCAGGTAGCCACCCGGTTTGAGCAGGTCGGTGGCCATGGTGATGGGGCGGATACCGGTCTCGAAGATCTCGGCGATGTTGAACTTGCTGGCACCGCCCGAGTAGGAGATGGGCAGCTTGCCATCGAAGGCGCGGGACAGCACAGCGGCCACGTTGATGGAGAGGGGGAACAACGCACGGCCGGACATGTACATCTCATCCCCCGGCAGCGCCCCCTTGCGGTTGATGGTGCCAAGGGTATTGGTGAGCTTGACCCCGAAGGTGAGCCCCTTCTCGGCGCCCAGTGCCATCAAGCGAGTCAGCATGGCTTTGGCCTGATCCAGCTTGAGGTCGTGATCGAACGACTCTTCGCTCAGACCAATGTAATCAAAGCCGCAGGTATCGAGGATCTCGCGCACCCGCGGGTAACCCAGCAGGGTCGGGTTCAGTTTGACGAAGGTGTTGAGCCCCTTCTCTTCCAGCATGTAGCGGCAAATGGCCTCGATCTCGTTGGGCGGGCAACCATGCATGGTGGAGAGGGTAACGCCGTGCACCAGATTGGCCGGGATACGATCCACCAGCTGTTGCAGGCGAGCGCGGCGCGCCCCCAGTCCCAGCTCAGCGATAAACTGCTCGTCGGCAACCAGCTCGCGCAGCACCTGCTGGTACTCGGCAAATTTCGGACTGCTACTGGCATCCATCAGGCTGTGGATGAACTGCTGCATCGGTGGCTGTTTGATGCCATCGAGGTTGTACCCCACGCTCATGTTGAAGATGAAGGACTTGGCCTCTCCGTCGAGACGGGGGTCGAACACCTCTTCCAGCAGGTAGAGGGCAAACCAGGCTTTCAGATACTCGTCAAACGCCTTGGGCAGGGTGAACTCGGTAGACCACTCGGTGTTGAAGCACTCGTCTTCGGCGTCGATGCAGGGCTTTTCCAGTTCGAGACGGTCCAGGATCTGCACCGTCTTGAGCTCGATAAAGCGCCCGCCAGTCAGCCAGGAGGTGACGATGTTCTGGGCCAACTGGGTATGGGGGCCGGCTGCCGGGCCGATGGGAGTCTCGCAGGTTTCACCGAACACCTTGATCTTGCGCTCGTCCTGCTTGCGATAAAATTGTGCGGCGGGAATACCGAAAATGCTCTGACTCTCTTTATATTCCGCAAAAATACGGGTCAGAAGGTTCTTGAAGGGAACGGGTCGCATAATATCGCCCATGGCTATCTCCTTGCAGCTGTTCTGCCCATTGGCAGCATGAATAAATGGGGTATCCCGCACGGGCATTACCCCTTGGCAAGGAGAGGAGCAACTATCAGGCCACTACAGTTACAAAACGAGCTACAAAACTATTTTTAGGGTGAAAGCGTGAGACAGCTCCAATTAATGGAGAGAATTTACGATGCCACCATTATGGGTATTGCGAGTAGTTATCAATCACTCTGGAATTTACTTAATGAGCAGTTCAAAAAGAACTCGCCCTATCAGATCAAGTGCGAGAAATATCACTTTGATACGCCATTTATCTCCCCGTTATCTTTTTAAACTGGGTTATTTCGTGGGCTCGCTCTCATTTTCAAGAATGCCACCCAGCAGCGCCTGATAGCGCTCCGGGGTATCCACATCAAACAGGATAGCGGGGCTGTCAACTGGCACCATACGGTGTGGATGCCCTTGCAACCAGCGCCGTATCGACGACTGCACCGGGGCCGCAGCCAACTCGCGGGCAAGGGATTTTGGCAGCAACACCGGATGGCCAGCCTCCCCCTGCCAGGTGGGAAAGAGTGTCTCACAGCCCTGTGCCTGCCAGAGCTGTTGATAGACCTCGCGCGGGATACAGGGGAGATCCCCGTGGCTGATAAAGAGGTAGTCAGCGTCACTGGCCGCCAGGGCGCAGCGGATGGAGCTGCCCAGCCCCTGCCGATAGTCGGGATTGTGGACGACAACAATATCCGGCCGTGATCCGTAGCGCGCTTGAAGCTCCTCGCCACGATGGCCCACCACCAGAATAACCCGCTGACTAAAAGCCAGGGCATTTTTGAGACTTGCATCAAGCATTGTCCCCTGGCAATAAGGTAGCATCATTTTCCAGGTCCCCATTCGGGAAGATAAACCCGCCGCCGTTATTATACAGTCACACTGCACTTGTTCCTGGCAACGTTGTTTCCCACTCCCTTCGTTATTTATTTTGGTCGTCATTATGTCGCACCCACACGCTGTTGCTGTCGCATTTCCAGATATAGATCCGCTATTAAACTCGCTCACCAAAAATATTGATGGCCATACCACCTTAATTAGCCTCTGCGGGGCCGGTGGAAAAACCAGCACCCTGTTCTGGCTGGCGGAATATTTTTATAAGCAGGGTAAAAGGGTGCTAATTACCACCACCACCAGGATGTTTCTGCCTGCCCCGTCACACTATCGGGAATTGATCCTGGAAGCCGATCCCGTCCGCCAGCTGACCCGCTGTCAGCAACTGCCCGATGAGCCGACTCTGGTCGCCCTGTTCAGCCATATCGATCAGGCCAGCGGCAAGGTGGCGGGCTCCACGCCCCAGCAGATTGATCTCATCAAGGGGCAGCAGCGCTTCGATCTCATCCTGGTCGAAGCGGATGGCGCCCATCACAAGTTATTGAAAGTGCCCGCTTTGCACGAACCTTGCATTCCACACCAGAGTGACTGGGTGATCGCCCTGCTGGGCGGCGCCATGGTGGGAGCCAATGCCGAACCGGCGCAGATCCACCGCTGGGCTGAATTGCAGGCCCTGTGCGGGATTGCGGCGGGTAAGCCACTTGACTGGGCACTGTTTGACAGGCTGCTCTCCCACCCCGAGGGGGTGTTCAAGGGCACCCCGCCCGGGGCGCGCCGGATCTGGTTTATCAATGGCGATTATCAAAATGAGGCGTCGTGGCTGGCGGAATTGATAAAGCTGCAGAGCCGCCACCCCGAGATCCACGCCATCTGGCAGGGGGCCGTGCGCGAATCCCCCCCCATCCGTCACCTGATCTGCACAGCTCCGCACGGGGAGGCGCTTTAGCCTCGCCCCTGACGTTTTAAGGATGAAAAGAGGTACCTTATGAATCTGTTTGCACACGCAGCCCGACTGGAACAGGAGAACACGCCGTTTGCCATGGCCCAGATCATCGAAAGCCGGGGATCCACCCCACGCCATCAGGCCCAGATGCTGGTGATGGCCGATGGCCAGATCCTCGGTACCATAGGCGGCGGCATGATCGAGCGGCTGGTGATCGAGGAAGCGATGGCCGCCATTGCCGAGCGCAAGCCGCGCATCTTCCACGGCCGGATGGCCCGCAACGGCGAACATGCGGTCGGGTCGGACTGTGGTGGCGCCATGTCGGTCTATATCGATGTCTATGGCCTGCGGCCACGGCTGGTGCTCATTGGTGCCGGTCACGTCAACCGGGCGCTGGCCCATGCTGCGGCGCCACTGGGTTTTGATATCCATGTGGGCGACTGTTTTGAAGGAAGCCTCAACCCCGATCACTTCCCCGTCGGCACTCACCTCAAACAGGCTGATACCATCAGCGCGGTGATCGAAGCACTGGCCATCGAGCCCGCCAACTTCGTTATCATCGCCACCAACCATCAGGACAAGGAGGCGCTGGAGCGGCTCATCAATCGCCCCCTCGCCTATCTGGGACTGCTCGCCAGCAAGCGTAAGGTGCAGACCTTCACCCAGGCGCTGCGCCAGCAAGGGATCAACCAGACCCAACTGCAGCAGCTGCACGCCCCCATCGGTTACAACATAGGTGCCGAAACCCCCGAGGAGATCGCCATCAGCATCCTCGCAGAGCTGCTGCAGGTGAAAAACGGCAAAGCGGGTGGGCTAATGCAGGATGATGTGCGGCTCAAGCGGGATAAGCTGGTGGTGATGCGTGGCTCCGGCGATATCGCCACCGGGGTGGCGCTGCGCCTGCACAATGCAGGCTTCAAGGTGGTGATGCTGGATCTCGACAAACCCACGGTGATCCGCCGCACTGTCGCCTTCGCTCAGGGGATGTTCGACGGTGAAACCAGTGTCGAGGGTGTGCGCGCCAAGCGGGTCGAGAGCGTTGATCAGGCGTTCGAGCAGCTGGATCGGGGCGTCATTCCGCTGCTGGTTGACCCCGACTGTGCCACCCTAGCCGAGCTCAAACCCCGCTATCTGGTGGATGCCATCCTCGCCAAGCAGAACCTCGGCACCCACAGGGAGATGGCCCCCATTACGGTGGCCCTTGGCCCAGGCTTTGAGGCGGGACGCGACTGCGATGCGGTGATCGAGACCAACCGCGGTCATCATCTGGGGCGGGTCATCTATCAGGGCCCTGCCCAACCCAATACCGGCATTCCCGGGGTGATCGAGGGGCACTCCGCCCGCCGGGTGGTGCGCGCCCCTGTCGCCGGGGTGATGAAGAGCATTATCAAGCTCGGTGATCTGGTGCAGGAGGGGGATGTGATCGCCCATGTGGGGGACGCCCCCATTATCGCGCCGCTCTCCGGCATGGTGCGGGGGCTGCTCAGCGATGGCATCGAGGTGACCGTCGGCTTCAAGATCGGTGACATCGACCCCAGAGGCGAGCGGGCCGACGCCACTACGGTATCGGACAAGGCTCGCGCCATCGGCGGCGCCGTGCTGGAGGCCATGATGCATCTGGCCCAGCGCCGATAACGGCTCTTCGCGTCCCTCTTCAGCACCAAGTTCAGCACCAAGCAAAAGCCCCACCATGATGGTGGGGCTTTTTTCGGCCTGTCTGTTGATGCAGCTCCTTTACATCAGGAGAACCTGCATCACGACCGGGTTCGTTGCAACCGCCAGGCTCGCACCGCCAGCACAACCAGAGTGATGGCGGTGAGCGGCAACACAAAACCGGTTAGCGCTGCACTGAACTGACCTTGCAGCGGACTGGATGTGGCGTGGAGGATCAGCCAGCAGGTGTAGCCGATGTAGTAGGCCAGAAACAGGGCCCCTTCCCAGCGGGCGATGGTGTAACCGGTAAAGAAGATGGGCAGGCAGGCAAGCGCCACCGCAATCATTACCGGAATATCGAACTGAAGGGCGGTGGCCGACACTTCAAGCCCACCGGGAGTGACAATGGAGGTGAGCCCCAGCACGCAGAGGATATTGAAGATATTGCTGCCCACCACGTTCCCCACAGCGATATCCCGCTCCCCGCGCAGGGCTGCGACGATGGAGGTCACCACTTCGGGCAAGGAGGTACCGGCCGCCACTATGGTCAAGCCGATGATCAGATCGCTCACCCCGAAGTAGTGGGCAATCTCAACCGCACTGCCAACCAGCAGACGGGAGCCGAGGATCAGCAGACCCAGACCTGCGGCAATAAAGAGTAGATTGCGCAACCAGTTGCCCGCCGTACTCGCTTCACGGGTCCCAAACTCCTGCTCGTACTCCGCCTGCACCGCTTTGTTTTCCCGTCGACTCTGGACAAAGAGAAACACGGTGTAGGCGATGATGCCGGCAAACAGCAGCGCCCCTTCCAGTGGCGCAATACGGCCATCGTAGCCCAGCAACAACACCAGAAAAGAGACCACTATCATCAAGGGAACGTCGAGACGTACCAGTTGCTGTGAGACGGTCAACGGTACGATCAGTGCCGAAATACCTAAAATAAACAGCACGTTGAAGATATTGCTGCCGACCACGTTCCCCACCGCTATCCCTGCCTGCCCCTCGAGGCCAGACTGGATGCTCACCGCCAGCTCGGGAGCACTGGTCCCAAAGGCCACTATGGTCAATCCCACCACCAGTGGCGATATCCCCATCATGGTGGCGAGGCGAGATGCGCCCCGCACCAGAGATTCGGCCCCCACCACCAGACACACCAGGCCTACAGCCAACCACACCAGCGTCATCATACGGTCTCATCCTTGCCGTTAGGTTCGTTGAAATAATCACAATAAATCAGATACCTGTGCTCCAGCACAGTCAGACCACGCCATTGTAACGAGGGGCTGGTCCCCTGTCGCGGGCTCTTTTGAGTGCTGTTTATCGTGCCACTGGCAGCCCAGTCACCACTCAACCGTGCTTGATACGGGTTTCCCCCGCCACTGACACCACGGAACGCTTGCCCTTGCGACTGATCACCAACAATGCCAGCACGATAAGGGCGATACCGCTCCCCTCCACCGGCCCCGGGTTTTCCCCGAGCAGCCACCAGGAGAGCAGCACGCCGCTCACCGGCACCGCCAGGGTGCTGAGGCTGGCAATACCCGCCGGCAGCTTTTTCAGCACAAACAGCCAGAGGCTCCAGGCCAGTGCCGTGGCGAAGATGGCGCTGTAGGCGAGCGCGCCAAACACATAGGGCTGCCAGTCGATGGGTCGCTCCGGCACCAGCACCGCCACTACAGCCATCACCATGGTGGCGTAGATCATCTGCCAGGTGGTGAGAGACATCAGATCCACCGCGGGGTGGCGGACATACATCCGCTTGGCGATGATGGCGCTGATCCCCCAGCAGATGCCGGAGGCAATCCCTAGCAGCGCACTCTTCATGGAATCCAGATGCAACTGCCAAGGCTCGATCACCAAGAGCAGCCCGCAAGCAGCCACCCCGACCGCCAGATAGTGGAGCCTGCGCATCCGCTCGCCGAGAAAGAGCGCCGCGAAGATCACCACCCAGAACGGCATGGTGTAGCTCAGAATAGCCACCTTGCCCGCCCCGCCGCTGATCAAAGCCCACTGGGCCAACCCCACCATGCCGCAGGTCTGGAACAGGGCAATGGCGAGGGTATAGCGAAACGGAGTGGGTTCAAGATAACGGCGCCCGCGCAGGGCCAACACCAGCAGCAGAACCAGAGATCCGCACAGGCAGCGCAGGGCGGTGAACTCGAAGGCCCCCGCGTAGAGCATCACCTGCTTCATCACGATCCAGCTGTAACTCCAGATGGCGGTGAGCAGGATCAATCCCACCAGCGCCGCCATATTGATCTTTCCACTCATTTGTTTGTTACTCACCTCTTGTCACTCATTGCGCCGGGTCTGTTCTCGGCGTCTTGCCCGCGCTTGAAGGCGGCCATCTTACGCCGCTCATCCTCCGCTGACCATGACTGCCCCAAAATGAACAAGGGGGCCGTCGGCCCCCGCAATCACACTCAACCCGAGCTGGAACGCCTAGCGGCAGATAAGGGTTCCCGTCTTGCCGGCAATGCCGTCGGCGGCCTTCTCCAGCAAGGTGATCAGGGATTTGCGCCCCGGCATGGAGGTCGCGAACGAGAGCGCTGCCTCCACCTTGGGCAGCATGGAGCCCTTGGCAAACTGCCCCTGAGCAATAAAGCTGTTGGCATCGGCGACGCTCAGCTGATCGAGCCACTGCACATCGGGCTTGCCGAAGTTGATGGCGACCTTCTCTACCGCGGTTAGGATGATCAGCATGTCGGCGTCAATGAGCTCCGCCAGCTTGGCACTGGCCCAATCCTTGTCGATCACAGCACTGGCTCCGCGCAGGTGATTACCCTCGCGCAGCACCGGGATGCCGCCGCCACCGACTGTGATCACCACCTGACCGGCGGCCAGCATGGCAGAGACGGTCTCTTTCTCGATGATATCGACGGGTTTGGGAGATGCGACCACCCGGCGATAGCCACGGCCGGCATCCTCTTTGAGCCGCTCGCCCTTGGCCATCAATGCCTCGGCCTCCTCCTTGCTGAAGAAACCGCCGATGGGTTTGCTCGGGTCAAGGAAGGCGGGATCGTTTTTATCCACCTCAACCTGGGTCACCAAGGTAGCAACCGGCTTGTGAATACCACGCGCCAGCAAGGCCTCGCGCAGGGCGTTTTGCAGGTCATAACCGATATAACCCTGACTCAGGGCCACGCAGACCGACATGGGCAGATGGGGTGCCTTGGGATCGTGGCGAGCCGCCACCTCGAACGCCTGCTGGATCATCCCCACCTGCGGGCCGTTGCCGTGGGTCACCACCACCTCATGCCCCTGAGCGATCAGGTCGGCAATGGTGCCCGCCGTGCTCTGCACCGCCTTCATCTGCTCGGGCAGGTTGTTGCCCAGAGCGTTGCCCCCCAGGGCCAGTACGATACGCTGTTTCATCTTGTGCTCTCCGATGATAAGGGTGGGCCGGTGTCATACCGACTCGGTTGTTCTGTCTATTGCTGTGCTGATTGCTGTTCTCGGGCCGCCGCGCCCAGCAGCGGATCAAAGGGCGCTCTGGCCAAAAAGCTGCCATGCCCCCGTTGCCCGGTAAATTCGCCGTCGCGAGCGACTATCTCGCCACGACTGAGGGTCATCCTGATCCGGCCGGGGCAATGCATCCCCTCGTAGGGGCTGTAGTCACCGTTGTCATGCAGCAGTGGGTGAGAAATCAGGGTGTCACCGCGGGGATCCATGATCACCAGATCGGCATCAGACCCCGCTTGCAGGTTGCCCTTGCGCGGCCAGAGGCCAAACAGGCGCGCCGGGTTGGCGCTGGTGAGTGCCACGAAGCGCGACGGCGAGATGCGCCCGCCTAGTACCCCGTGGGAAAACAGCAGCAGCATCCGGTTTTCGACCCCGGGCAAGCCGTTGGGGCAGCGGCTGAAATCGCCCCCCGAGAGGGTCATGCGCTGGGCGTGAGAGAAGTTGCAGTGATCGGTCGCCACCGTGTCGATGTCACCCGCAGCGATACCGACCCACAGCTTGTCCTGCTCGCGGCGCGAGCGCAGCGGCGGGCTCAGCAGATAGTCGACCCCGTTCTCCTTGTAATAACACTGCTCATCGAGCAGCAGATATTGCGGGCAGGTCTCGACCCAGACCGGTTGCCCCTGACGGCGCGCCAGTTTCAGATACTCCAGCCCCAAGCCATTGGAGAGATGGACGATATAGAGTGGCGCATTGCCCGCGAGCCCCGCCAGATTGATCATCCGGGCGATCGCCTCCGCCTCGCACTCCAGTGGGCGGCTTTGCGGGTGATACCAGGGTTCATGGTGACCGGCGGCGAGCAGGGCCGCACGGCGCGCCGCGATGGCGGCATCGTTCTCGGGATGGACGGTGGCGAGCGCCCCCACCTCCTTGAGGCGGGCCAGCGCGCGCAGCACGTCGTGATCCCCCAACTTGTAGTGGTAGGTGAGATAGAGCTTGAAGCTGCTGATCCCCTCCTCCTGAACCATGGCGGCCATTTCGTGGAGGATAGCGTCATCCACATGCTGGACAACGCCGTGAAAGCTGTAATCGACCACCGCCTGATCGGCGGCATAGTCGTGATAGCGGGCCAACTGGTGATGCAGGTTACACCCCGCCGGGCCAAATCCCATGTGATCGACGATGGTGGTGGTGCCACCACAGGCGGCGGCACGGGTACCGCTGAAAAAGTCATCGCAACTGCGGGCAATGCCCACGTCGATGTTGAAGTGGGTATGGACGTCGATGCCACCCGGCATCACATAACAGCCGCTGGCATCGATCACGTCGGTCTCGCCATCGGGCTGGATAGCGGCGGCGCGCGCGCGGATCACCCCGTTCTCGATCAGCAGATCCTGACGATATTCACCCTGTGCATCGACCAACACACCGTTTTTGATCAGCCGTTTCATCCCCACCACCTCGAACATCACTTCAAACAGCAAAACCCCGCCTCAACACAGACGGGGCACTTGCCACACTTGCGACAGCCGGGCGGCGATGGCAGTCACCACCCGGCAGCCCCCTTACTTGTCCAGCTCGGCCAGATAGAGCATGGGGATCACGGCGTACATGGCGGCGCACTTGACCAGATGCTCTTTCCAGGTCTTCTCGTTCGGGGCGTGGGCTTCCGGCTCTTTACCCGGGCCAAAACCGATGACCGGAATACCGTGGCGACCCATGATGGAGACACCGTTGGTCGAGAAGGTCCACTTGTCCACCACCGGCTCCTTGTTGAACAGCTCGCGATAAGCCTTGGAGAGGGTTTTGACGGTGATGTGATCCTCTTCCACCTTCCAGGTCGGGAAGTAGCACTCGGTCGGGTAGACCAGACCGGTGTAGGCCGGACGGTCGTACTGATACATGGAGACCTCGGCACCGGCGGCTTGCACCGCAGGCAGGGCACGGATCTCGTCCAGCGCACCTTGCCAAGTTTCACCCCAGGTCAGACGACGGTCGATGGAGATGGCACAGCTATCCGCCACGGCGCAGCGGCTTGGCGAAGTGAAGAAGATCTCGGAGACGGTCAGGGTGCCCTTGCCGAGGAAGTCGTCGTTGCCGAGGTTGTGGCTGAGCTCCTGCAATTCGCCGAGGATCGGGCCCATCTTGAAGATGGCGTTGTCACCGCGCTCCGGCGCGGAGCCGTGGCAGCTGACCCCCTGCACCTCGACGCGGATCTCCATGCGGCCGCGCTGGCCACGGTAGATCTGGCAGTCGGTGGGCTCGGTACTGACCACGAACTCGGGGCGGATCTTGCTCTGCTCGATGATGTACTGCCAGCAGAGACCGTCGCAGTCCTCCTCCTGCACGGTACCGGTCACCAGCAGGGTGTACTGATCTTCCAGCCCCAGATCCTTGATGATCTTGCCCGCATAGACCATGGAGGCCATGCCGCCTTCTTGGTCAGATGCGCCGCGGCCACCGATGATCTCGTGATCTTCCATCCCCTCATAGGGGTCGAAGGTCCAGTTGGCGCGGTTGCCGACACCGACGGTATCGATGTGGGCATCCATGGCGATCAGGTGCGGGCCGTGGCCGATATAACCCAGCACGTTGCCCATGGGGTCGATCTCCACCTTGTCAAAACCAACCTTCTCCATCTCCTGCTTGATGCGCAGCACGACGCGCTCTTCATCGCAGCTCTCGCTCGGGATAGCGATCATGTCACGCAGGAACTGACTCATCTCGGCCTTGTACTGGTAGGCCTTCTCCAACACCATTTCAAACGGAATTTGCTTGCTCATTGTGATTCTCCATAACAACTGAGAGTGCGCGGCCTGTTCGTCGGCAGCGCCCTGTGCCCGTTACCGCACCCCGTTGGCGAGGCGCGATCAATGCTTCAATTCGTGTCTCTGCTCTCGCAGGGGTTACTCACAGCCGGGGTTAATCGCAGGCAGGATGTTTGCCTTCCCACACCACTTCCCGGTAGTGGGTCACATCGGTGTCCCCTTCGGTGTTGATGATCAGCACCACGGAGTCGCGACTTAGCCCGAGGCGCGCCATCAGCGCTGCGCGATCCGGGTGGTGACGTACTGCCGCCAGCACGCCGGTACCGACCGAGCCGGACTCACCGGAGATGATGCGTGGATCATTGCCAAGGGGGTTGCCGAGCACTCTCATGCCCAATGCCGACACCTTGTCGTGACAGGAGATGAACTGGGTGGTGCAGCTTCTGAGCAGCGGCCAGCCGAGCGGATTGGGTTCACCGCAGGCGAGACCGGCCATGATGGTGCGCATGTCGCCCCCCACGTTGACCATCTCCCCCGCCACACCGGAGCGGTAGATGCAGTCGGCCTGATCCGGTTCGACCACGATACTGTGCAGGTTTTTCGCCCCGAAGCAGTCCACCAGATAACCGAGCACACCGCCCGCCAGCGCACCAACGCCAGCCTGCAGCAACACGTGGGTCGGCTGCTTGATGCCCATGGCCTGCATCTGCTCGACCGCTTCGTCGGCCAGGGTGGAGTAACCCTGCATGATCCAGGTCGGGATCTTGGTGTAGCCCTCCCAGGCGGTGTCCTGCACTATGTGCCAGCCGCGCTCTTCGGCCATCTTCATGGTTAGGCGCACGGTGTCGTCATAGTTCATGTCGGTGACGATGCACTCGGCACCGAGATTGAGGATGTGGTCAACCCGCTCCTGGGCCGAGCCCTTGGGCATGTAGACCACCGCATGCTGACCCACCTGTTTGGCGGCCCAGGCAACGCCACGACCGTGGTTGCCATCTGTGGTGGTGGCGAATGTCATCGGCTCCTTGATGGTGCGTTTGATGAGATCGAAGGAGAAATCCTCGATGGCCACCCCGTACTTTTCACAGAGCAAGTTGGCGATGGCATAAACGCCACCCAGCATCTTGAAGGCGTTGAGGCCAAAGCGCTTTGACTCGTCCTTGACCAATATATTTTTCACCCCGATATAGGCGGCCAGATCTTTCAGGTCGCACAATGGGGTCGGTTCATAACCGGCCAGTTTTTTATGAAAAGCGCGAGCCTTTTGTGCTTCGGCGCGAGAAAACAGCGGAGATGGCTCGGCGGTAAAAAAGCGGTTATCGGCAATATCCATCTTCAGCGAAAATTGGGACATGCTTACCTCACTAGGCGTTACCTGACAAAGAGCTGCCTCGCCGGGAGATCCGTTATTCAGATACCACGGGGAGAAAACTCGAAATAATGAATTCGACAGTATGGGCAGGATGAATATTCACCATGCCCTGCCGTTATTTATTTCACCCGCTTTTGCGCCTCTTTAATCAGATTTTCCAGAGTTTCTGCCGGGGCGGAAAATTTACGGGCCATGATCATGGCGGCAATAATATAGGGCTTCCAGCTCGCCTCTTTGTAAGTGGCGATACGGTATTTCTCGAATACCCCTTCGGTTACTTCGCCCTCTTTGCAGGAGACGCCGGAAATATCGGCGGGCAGGCAGTGCATATAGAGCGCCTCGCCCCCCTTGGTGAGCTTCATCATCTCCTCGGTGCAGTGCCAATCCTTGTGCTTGGCGTTCTGCTCAAGGCAATGTTTCTCCAGCTCCTTGAGGCCGGCGTGGTCATTGGCACGCAGCAACTCGGTGCGCTGCTCCATCACCTTGTAGGGAGCCCAGGACTTGGGATAGACGATATCGGCATCCTTGAACGCCTCTTCCATGGAGGTGACCTGACGGAAGCTGCCGCCAGATGCCTTGGCATTCTCTTTGGCTACTTCGATCACGTCCGGGATCAGGTCATACCCTTCCGGATGGGCTAGGGTCACGTCCATACCGAAACGGGTCATCAAGCCGATGATGCCCTGCGGCACGGAGAGCGGCTTGCCGTAGCTCGGGGAGTAAGCCCAGGTCATCGCAATCTTCTTGCCCTTGAGGCTATCCAGGCTGCCGAAGTGCTCCTGCAACCAGGCGAGATCAGCCATGGACTGGGTCGGGTGATCAATGTCGCACTGCAGGTTGACCAGCGCCGGACGCTGGGGCAGCACCCCCTTCTCGAACCCTTCATCCAGCGCGGCGCCCACTTCGCGCATATAGGCGTTGCCAGCACCGAGGAACATGTCGTCACGGATGCCGATGGCATCGGCGCAGAAGGAGATCATATTGGCCGTTTCACGGACGGTTTCGCCATGGGCGATCTGGGATTTGCCCTCATCCAGATCCTGCTGGGCCAGACCGAGCAGGTTCAGCGCAGAGGCGTAAGAGAAGCGGGTTCGGGTGGAGTTATCGCGGAAAACCGAGATACCGAGCCCGCTGTTAAACAGTTTGGTGCAGATATTTTCGGCGCGCAGGGTCTTGAGTGATTCGGCCAGTTTCAATACCAGCTCCAGCTCCTGAGGGGTTTGCTCCCAGGTCAGCAGAAAATCTTTTTCATGCAGGTTGGATTTGAGTGCTCTGATCTCTTTGATTAATTCGTTAACTGCTTTCATCGTTCGCCCCAATCATTGGATGAGATATGGATAGCTCCCCTTTCACTCACGATGTCACCAGCATCCCGGTTGTGGGTGAGCGCGTCGGTTAGCGTCGATATGAGGCAATCAATAACCGTGCCAAACCAATAAAATGCAGGCAGATATTAATAAATGGCGAAAGTGTGTGATGCCAACCACAAAATCAGTGGCTATTTCAGCGGTTTATTCCATAAAAGGATGGATAGGGTGGCCAAGCGATAAAATAGCAAGGTGATAATAATCAGAGGCAATATCCCTGCGCCGGTGAGAATTATCATCAAAGGTCAGTTTCAGGGGCTGAAATGATACCAGCGGGGTTGCCGTTATCATTATGATAATGCTGTGCAGTGACTTGCTCTTTTGTTACGACCTCTTCTGCAGAAGTGTCACTGCCATTTAACCTCCCTTGCACTCCCCGCCCGTATCGCCTCTCGCCTTATCTTCCGGCCACATTGCTGGGCGCGGTTGGCCCAAGGTGCTAACGTGAATACGCCAGCTGCGCATCTGTCTCGGATGCTCAGAAGAGGCCGACGTTCACTGCCGCAACTGCGCGGATGAACCTGCATGACTTACATCTTTGAGGGATTATCTATGTCCAGGAATGCCGCTCTGCTCATCACCCTGACCCTGCTCGGGATCGCCCCTGCCCACGCCATCAGCGCCAAATATGCCGAGCAACTGGAGCGATCCGGCTGCACCCAGGTTACCGAGGCGCAGGGCTGTGACATTCACAAAACCAAAGCGGAAAATGCCAAGGCGGGATTTGGTACGGCCGCGGAGGGCGGTCTGAATCTGAGCTATGAGCAGAAGCTGGATCGCTCGGGCTGCACTCAGGTGAGCGAGCTTAATGGCTGCGATATCAACAAGACCAAGGCTGAGAACGCGGCTGCCAGTGTTGGCAATGCTCCGGCCGCGGCAACCAGCGCCAGCCCCTATGCGGGCAACTGGATCGCCACCTTCCCCCAAACCGGCGCCACCGTGGCCAATATCCGCATCGATGGCAAGGATCAGGTGTGGGTCAACGACAAGAAGGTCAATGCCAAGAAATCCGATGGCGCGCTGGTGTTCAAGGATGGCATGGTCATCTACACCATTCAGGGGGATCGCCGCATCAAGGGTGAAGATGGCTGGGTCGATAATGATGCCGGCACCAAGGGGCCCATCAACGCCAAGTAAGCAGCTGACCACGAAATGACGGGGAGCACAGGCTCCCCGTTTCACTCCTGATTACTCATCTCTTCCAATGACCAGCTCCGCCAGTGAGGGGCCAGAATCAATACCTCCTGCTCCAGCCAAGTCCCGTCTGTGATCAGTTTATCGAGCCAGGGAACGTCTGCCGGCGGGCCATGATCATCGACCTGATCAGCCTGCGTCGTCACATGCCAGGGCACCTTGCCACTGCCCGTTGCAAAGGTGCGTACCGAACGGGCGTAGTGATCCAGATAAGGCTGCAGCTCACAGGGAAGCCAGAGCATGACCGGTCGAGTTAGCTCACGTGCCAACTCGACGGCGATATCGATACCCCGTTGATCGAGATCGCCAAAATGTGCCCACTGCACGCCCGCAGGCAGCAGCGGGATTAGCTGTTTGGCCAGGGTGGTATTGCGACCGGGGGCAAAGAGCAGCAGTTGCCCGGGTTGCAGTGGGTAATCGACAAAGGCCCCCTTGTTCTCCACCGTAATGACCCGATCCCCTTGCCAGCCGATGGCCGCCAGCGTGCCCAGAGTCCGCTCCGGCAACGCCAATTCCCCCAGCAGCGCCATCATTGCCGTCATATCGTGCTGCTGACCCTGCTGATCGACCAGTGAGAGCGGTTCGAGGGTACGGATGCGGATCACCTCATCCTGCGTGAGCGACAATTCCGCAAGCTGTGGCGCGGCAAGGGATGCTGACCGCGAATGCTTGCTGTCCCCCTGCCAGAGGGCATAAAAGCAGGCCTGATTGAGCCGTGCAGGTAAACTCACTCCCATTCGTTGCAGCTGCTCCCCCTTGTCCGGTTCGGGGGGCGCAGCCCGTGCCAGTTGTCCGGTCAGAAAAGTCCGCCCCGCGTCGGTCAACACATAATGAGCACCTCGGCCAACCGGCTTGATCCCGGCTACTGCCTGCAACAGATCCTTCAGCTCCCTACCATGCCGACTCTCAAGAGAGCAGCCCTTCTCGTTCTGGCTATCGAGCAACCGTGCACACAAATCCTGTACCCGCACCTCATCAAACAGCGACATCCTTACCTCTCCATGTGGCTTCATATGACGAAGTAGAGGTGATTTTCCCTGTCATTACCGTGACCGGCTTCGCAAGCGGTTCTTATCAGCCCCGCCATGCATGGCCCGTTACTGGTAAACCCGCCACAAAGGGAGCAAGCTGGTTTGATATAGAGATACGCTGCGCTCTTCGCGGCACGACAACGCGATACCCGCTTCCACAAGGGCTTGCCATGACCGACGCCACAGACCCATCGCCATCCTCTTCTTGGCATCTTTCGGATATCCGCGAACTGGCGCACCTGCTGACTCTGGCGCTGCCCGCCGCGGTAGAGATCACCGAAGCAGTGCATCAGGCGGTACTGAGCGGTATGGGGCTCAAGGGACGGGATGAGGGAAAAACAGCCGGGATCACCGGGCTGGTCTACAAGGGGGTACATGGTGCCGCCAACACCCTGGGCAGCGGCATCAACGAACTGCTCAGCCGCCTGCCAGCCACACCGCCGCCCCACCAGATCCCCGAAACCCCGAAACGCGCGGCCCTGATCGCCACGCTCAACGGCGTGTTGGGGGACAAGCTGGTCGAGCACCACAATGCTCTCGCCACCCCCATGATCCTGCGCTATCAGGGCAAGCCCCTCGATTGGCAAGCGATGCCAAAGGATCTACCCCGCGAGGGACGGGTGCTGCTGATGATCCATGGCCTCTGCATGAACGATCTGCAGTGGAAGACCGAGCATCAAGGCAAACCGGTCAATCACGGGGAGCAACTTGCCGCCGCGCTTGGCTATCTGCCTCTTTACTTGCGCTACAACTCGGGCCTGCCTATCGCACATAACGGGCAGCTACTTGCCCTGTTGCTGGAGGAGCTGTTCGCCTACTGGCCGGGAGAGCTCAAAGAGATAACGATAATGGGCTACAGCATGGGGGGACTGGTTGCACGCAGCGCCTGCCACCATGCCGGCGTGGCCGGGCTCACCTGGCCTGCACGCCTTGCCAACCTGATATTTCTCGGCACACCACACCACGGCGCACCGCTCGAACATGCAGGTCACTGGCTGGAACAGTTGTTGCCCGCTACCGCCTACAGCGAACCCTTCGTCAGACTGGCGCGGCTGCGCAGTGCAGGCATCAAGGATCTGCGCCACGGCAAGGTGATCGACGAAGTGGCCCAACCCGACCCCGCCGTGCCCTTGCGCGATCCCCGCGTTCCACTCCCCTTACCCTGCAGCGTCAACTGTTATGCCATCGCCGCGACCACTGCCGCCAAGCGCAGCCTGCTGGCCGACCGGCTGATTGGCGATGGACTGGTGCCGCTACGCAGTGCCCTCGGTCAGCACAACGAAGCGCGCCATCAGCTGGCTTTTCTTCCTGCCCATACCCTGATTGTCTATCGCACCAGCCATATGGCCCTGCTCGCCAACCCACAGGTTGGCCAGCAACTGCTGCGCTGGCTCAGCCCCTTGCAGTTATAGCGAACTGGCTATTAAAGCAACAGAATGCTGGTTCACACAGGAGCCCTGTGGCACTCTGGGACGTCAAAGGGAAGACCCACACTGACACTTGATGTGTCCCCACTGCAAAGGAGCGCCACCGATGGCCAAAGCAAGCAAGAAAGAGATCAAGAAGAAGATCGCCGCTCGTCTTGAGAAAATTGCCAAGCATGAAGGCAAGATCAAGAAGCTGAAGAAGGCCCTGAAGTAGGGCCCACCGCATAAGAAAAACCGCCAATAGGCGGTTTTTTCATCCCCCTTTCGCCCCTTTACCATCGTTTTGATACCAATGGCCTTGATGTAAACGCCTCAAGCGCACCTCAGCAGAACAACCCGACTGAAGCCACGCACGTTCTCATCGCTGATATTTGGTCTAACAGCGCCAATCGGGCGCCGCGCGCGCCCATGCCAGCAACTACCTTCAACGGAGTGTTTGATATGAGCCAGCAGTGGAGCGCCATATGTACTATTACACCCTCACTTTCAAGGAAGATGTCGATCGCCTGACCGCCCCCGAGCAGGAGATCACCTTGCAGAGCCCCGCTCAGGCGGGGGATTTTGTTATCCTCTCCGACGGCAGCCGCCATCAGGTGATGTTTGTCACCCACCGCGTCCACTACAGCAGCCTCTATCTCGATAAAGGGGTCAGGGTGCCACAGAGTTAGTGGCTATCGCCTTCAATTGATGGGGCTGAGTGAAATATTCACGCCGTTGACATAATAATCATCGCATCATGTCAATGTTCCTTTATCTCTATCACGATATATCTGAGGAAGCGCGATGAAAAAATACAACATTGTCTTATATCAAATTCAATTTATTTAGCCACGAAAAAGCAAATCATACATCACAAAAACGAACCACTATCACTCAATATCATTGACCACACCCTTGGTGCGTTATAACAATTACTTTGCTGAACATATTTATTCGCAAGTCATTATTAGTGATGGAGTTATCACAATGAATAAAGTTATCTTACCCATAGCATTAATTACCTGTGCCACGCTCGCTCACGCAGAGTCCAGCACTATTATCAACGGTCTGGATTTTGGTCCATTAGCTCAGTTGGCTGGCACATGGAAAAGCACCGATGCTGGTGGTGTAGATGTAGCACCCGGCCAGGAGGGTAGCAAAGTTGGCAAAGGGGGGCCGGCAGTGGAACCCTTTTACGAAGTCATTACTTTTGAACCGGCAGCCGATGCTAAAAATGCCAGCGAACAATATCTGGTAGCCATGTATTACAAACAGGAAGTATTCAGAAAAAGCGATAATGGGAAATTTCATGACCAACGCGGCTATCTGATTTATGACAAGACTAATCAGCTTGTTTACAACTCATACTGTATACCCCGTGCAGTCTGTGTGGTCACTGAAGGCAAAGCGGGTAACAAAATCGAGTTCAAGACGGGCAAGCGCGGTATTGCGGAAAGCAATTATATGACCATTAATGATTCCACCACGGATTTCTCGATGACTCTGGACTTCTCAGAGAAAGATCTCCTCAAATACAGTCAAACCACCAACCTGATGGTGTATGGCAAGCCATTCGCACACTCCGATAGTGCATCCCTGACCAGAACCAATTGATGTTTCATGGCCAAGGTATTCATTACCTTGGCTTTTTTATATTCGTCGATAGTCTATCCTGATGGCATCCCTATCCCACTCGGGGTTAAGCACACCGGCATACCAGAGTGTCAGAATGACATCCATCTGATTGTTATGCTTAACAACCTTGCCGCTCTTACAGGCAGAGACCACTTCCAGCCATAACTGCTCGGGATTGATCGGTTTGGTAATATCCTTGTGTGACAATAAATCAATGGCAGCCAACACATATGCTCTGGTTTTGGTCGCAGCTACATAATGAACTGGCATGATGCAACTGATACAACCAAGACTGCAAAGAGTCAAAAAAGTTACCTTTGGATTATTCTTGAATTTCCCTGTACTAATATCATCACCAAATGCTTCAGCAATAGCCATATCCCAAGCGGTAGCATGCCCATAATTATTCTGCACCATCAGATGAACAGCTCTCAGCGCTGCACCACCATATTTACCATAGATAATCATCACTAATCCCTCCTTTTGCCCCATAGTAAGGCCGAACAGGCGAGATAAGCTAAAATAAATATCAATCACGATCATCGATTTTTTCCATTGATAACAAATCCATTTTTAGCTGAATTAAATATTGATCCATATCAATGTTATATCTTTATCTACCGAAAGGCTGACTGGTCGATGTCAGCCTTCCAATATCATTCATCAACATCCATTTTCGTGTATAAACGGGTTCACCCAGCCTAGAGCACCTCTATTTTTACTTTGATAATCCCGTCGCGAATATTGCCGATGGTGCTAAAGGCAGATTTGGAGAGATCGATAATACGCCCACTTTTAAAGGCGCCGCGGTCATTGACCTTGACCACTACGCTCTTGCCGTTGGCGAGGTTGGTGACCCGCACCATGGAGCCGAAGGGCAATTCCATATGGGCGGCGCTATTGAGGTTGTTGCGATAGATCTCGCCGCTGGCGGTCTTTTTGCCGTGATAACGGTCGGCATAATAGCTGGCGTAACCGGTCTCGCTATAGCCGCGCCAGCTGCCGCCGTGACTCTCGTCATAACGGCTGCTACAGGCCGCCAGCAGCAGGCAAAGAGATAACAGCAGCCCTTTCTGGATATGTTGCACCTTTCCCCTCTCCTCTCTTCTTCTTTTCTCTATGCGCAATTTTTCTTCTTCGATACGGCCGGTGACGCTGGCGACACGCTTGCAGGCGGGAGACCTCACCTTGCCATAGCTCCAAGGCACTCATCATGTTACTCGTCTTGTTGTCAGGCAACAGCGACCGCGCGGCTACTTTGCCATATCCTCCATGCAAAAAGGGAGGCAAATGCCTCCCTTTCAACTAGTTACCGGTCATCCTTTGTCGGGATGGGCCAGAGACTTCTCAGGCAATCAGCTTGTCGTCGGCAAAGCCGAAACCGCGCAGGCCCACCACATGTACGTGCTCGTGCTTGCCCTGCACCTTGCGGATGAGCTTGTAGGTGGTGCCCTTCTCGGGGCTGATGTTCTCGGGCGCCGCGATAAGCAGCTGCATATCCTGGCGCTCGCACAGCTCGAACAGGGTGGCGATGGATTTGCCATCCAGACGGGCCGCTTCGTCGAGGAACAACAGGCGGCAGGGGGCGATATCCTTGCCGCGCAGACGGCGGGACTCCTCCTCCCAGCTGATCAGCACCATCAGCAGGATCGCCTGACCGGTACCGATCGCCTCGCCGGTGGAGAGCGCGCCGCTCTCGGCCCGCAGCCAGCCATCGGCCCCGCGCTGCACCTCGATCTCCAGCTCCAAATAGTTGCGATAGTCGAGCAGCACGTCGCCCATCACCTGATAGCTGCGATCTCCCTGCTCGATCTGCGGGTTCAGGCGCTGGAACAGCTTGGCCATCGCCTCGGAGAAGCTGAGCTCCTTGTCGGCGAACAGATCGTTGTGCATGGCAGTTTGATCGGCCAGCGCCGTCAGCAGACGGGTATGGGCCTCGCGGATATTGACGTTGAGGCGCACCCCGCGCACCAGACCGAAGGCGATGTTCTGCAGCCCCTGGTTGAGCACCCGGATGCGGTTCTGCTCGCGGCGGATGATGTTGGTGATCTTGGCCGCCACTTCGTGGGAGGAGAGCGACAGGTGGGTTTCCCGCTGCTTGAGCTCGTCAGCCAGACGGGCCAGCTCGATCTCCATCTCCTCGATCGCCTCCACCGGATCATCGGAGCGAATGATGTCGTTGCGGATGCGATCCTTGAGGTAACGGTAGACCTGCACGTAGAAGGCCACCTTCTGCTCGGTGCTACGGTTGCCCTCAGAGAGACGCAGCGCATCGCGCAGAGCCTCGTCGTGGGCCACCGCCACCCGCAGGGCGCCGAGGGCCTTGTCCGACATGGAACGCAGCTCGTCGCTGTCGAGGTACGCCAGCTCGCGCTTGTTGAGGCGCTTCTCGACGTCGGTCTCCCGCGCCAGTCGCACCACCCGCGACCAGCTCGCCTTGTGACCCACCAGAGATTTACGGGCGCTGTAGTAATCCTTTCCTTCGAGCTTGAGACGGCCACCGAGGGATTCGATCTCGCGCTTGGTGACCTGCAACTGGGCCTCGGCGCTGGTGCGACGGGAGCGGGTGCGGATCAGCAGCTCTTCAATCTCTTTCTTGTGGGCGCGCGCCTTCTCTTCCATATCGTCAGAGAGGGTCAGCCCCATGGCCGCCAGCTCCTGCTCAAACTCGGTCAGGGTCTGGCGCTTGGCCTCTACGCTGGAGTTGAGCGCGGTGCGCAGCTGCAACGCCTCGGTGTGACGCTGGGCAATCTGCTTGTGCTGCTCGCCAGCGGTACGGGCTGCCAGCTCGGCGGCTTTGAGCTTCTCTTTGAGTCGCTCGCTCATCTCGGAGGCCTTGCCCAGCAGATCTTGCGCATCCTGATAGGCAAAGTGCGGCAGACGGGCCACCAGCTGATCGAGGGCGTAGCAACGGCGTTTCTGCTCGGCCAGCAGGTCATTTACCTCATCGAAGGCCGCCTGCAGCGCGGCAAGATCCTGCGGATCCTGACGCAGCACCTGCACCATGGTTTCCAGTGTTTCCAGCGACTTGCCGTGTTTGGCGATAAAGGCTTCGGCTGTTTTAAGGGCCTCAACGTCGGCATGAGCCGCCTCGAGGCGGGCCGCCAGATCAGTCTCGGCAAACAGGTGGGCAAAGGGCAGCATCCCCTGCACCAGCTGGATATGGCGAGTCAGCTGGGCGGCGGCCGCTTTGGCATCACTCAGCTGCTTGTCATACTCGCCGATGGCTGCTTGCAGTGTGCGCAGTTCGGCCTGTTTGGCCTGCACTTCGGCTTCGGGGTCGGGGCGGAAGGCGATATCCAGATGCTGACCGATAAAGTCGCGGAAGTGACCGTAGAGACGGTGGTACTTCTGCTGCTCAAACGCAGCCTTGGCGTAACCCTCGATCAGCCCTTCACGCTCAAGGTCGAGCTGCTCGATCCGCTTTTCCCGGGCAGCGCGGCCAAACAGCGGCAGCTCGGGGTAGCGGGAGAAGCGCACCTGACGCTTGCTGGTGCGTACCAGCACGGCGTCCCCCAGCTCGTCCGCTTCCACCAGATCCTCGTCAAAGGAGTCGGGGTTGCCCTGAATCAGGTAGATATCTTCCGGGCAATCTTCCAGCTTTTTCAGCCGCTCGATGGCGCCCTCAAGGTCGAGCACCACCAGGGCGCTGCGAGCCGGGCCATAGAGCGCCGAGTAGTAAGGGGCATCGTCGATGGAGATGTCGTCATAGACATCGGAGAGCAGCACACCCCCCACTTGCTCGGCGATGCGGGCAAGACGGGGATCCGCCTCGCCTGCTCCCAACTGCAGGTTGCGAATTTGCAGCTCCAGCGCCTGTTTCTGCGCCGCGATGCGGTTGCTCTCCTGCTCGAACTCGCGCTCCTTGTCGAGCACGGCCTGCATGCCGACCGAAAGCTCTTCAGCGGTAGCGAGCGGCAGACCGCTCTGCTCGCGCAGCTGCTCGAGTTTTTCAAAAGATTTCAGCCAGCGCGGCGCCAGCTTGGTGAGCTCCGCAATATCACGGCCCAGCTGGGTGCCCTGATGCTCGAGGCTGGCGCGGCGCTGGTTCACCTCCGCCTGCTGTTCGGAGAGCTCCTCCTGACGGGTGCGCTGGGATTCGAGGAAGATCTCCAGCTCGTCGCTGCTGGCGATAAGCTGGCCAGAGGCCTGCTGCAGCTCGTCACGCAGCTTGAAGAGGCTCTTCTGGCTTTCGCTCTCTTTCTCGAGGCGAGCCAGCGCGGCGCGCAGCCCCTGCCCCTGCGCGATGCGAGCCTTGTCTTCGATGTGACGCTTGAGCAGCGCCTGCGCGGTGGGCCAGGCGGCCTCGCGCACTGTTTCGGGGGCGATGCTCAAAAGCAGCGCCAACGCCGCTTCATGCTCGGCCACCGCCGCCTTCGCCAGCGCCAATTGCTGCTCGGCCCCCAGCACCCGGCTGGTGAGGCTCTGCTCGGCGGCGCGGAACTGGTGCAGGGTGTCGCTCGCCTGTTCGGCGCTCAGCCCCGGCAGCTCGCACTGCTCGCGGGCAGCATCGAGGGCCTGCACCGCCTGACGGTACTGGATGGCGCGGGTCTGCTGGATATCGAGCGCCTGCTGGTAGTCGGCCAGCTGGGTCTTGAGGCTGTCGACTTCTGCCTGCGCCAGCTCCTTGCGCTCTTCCACTTCCAGCAGCTGGCCGTGGATCTCTTCCACTACCGCCTGCTGCTGCTCGAGTTTGTCAGAGAGATCCGCCAGATCGGCGCGATACATCTCGATCTTCTTCTGCAAGCTGACGGCCGCCATCACCTTGGCCAGATGCTCGGAGGCAGACTCCAGCTCGTCGGTCAGCAATTTTTCGCGGTTGGTGAGCTGCTCCACCTCGTCGGCCAGATAGATGGCGCGCTGTTTCTCTTCGGCCAGAATGCGGCGCTTGTCGGCCAGCTCCTGGCGCGCCTTGAGGGCCAGCTCGGAGAGACGGCTCTTCTCGGCGGCGTTGCGCACATAGTCGGCGGCCACATAGTGGGTGGTCTCGGTGATCAGGTTCTTGAACAGATCCCGCTGCCCTTGCGTCTCCTTGATCGCTTCCAGCGTGCGGCGGTTTTCATAGATGGCCGCCTCCATGTCTGCAAACGCCTTGCGCACCCCGGAGTTCTCCGGCAGCAGGTATTCGCGCAGGGAACGGCTGATGGACGAGGAGATGCCGCCGTAGAGGGAAGCCTCGATCAGGCGATAGAACTTGCCGCGATCTTTTTGATCGCGCAGCTTCTTCGGGGTGATGCCGAACTCGAACATGAAGTTGTGATAGTCGGTCACCGTATTGAATTTGGCGACTTTCAGCGCCCCCAGCTCGGCGGCCGCTCCTTTCAGGTCGGTAAAGGCGCGCACCCGCCCCTTGCCGCCATCAAGCTTCTCCAGCAGCAGATCGGTCGGCGCCAGATTCTCCGGCACATCCACCAGCGCAAACGGAGTGATGTTGACCTTGTTGTCACGGTTGGCCACCTGCTCGAGGTGCACGCCGACCCAGATCCGCTGTTCGCGGCTGTTCATCACTTCCAGCAGGGAATAGCAGTGGCCGCGCTGCAGCTTGCCGTAGAGCCCCTTGTCACGGGAGGCGCTGCTCGATCCCGCTTCCGTGGTATTGCGGAAATGGAGCAGTGACTGGTCGGGGATGAGCGCCGCGATAAAGGCCGCCATGGTGGTGGACTTGCCCGCGCCGTTGCCGCCGGAAAGGGTGGTGACCAGCTGGTCGAGATCGAAGGTCCGGGCAAAGAAGCCGTTCCAGTTGACCATGGTCAGGGATTTGAACTTGCCTCGCACCGGTTATACCTCCAGATCCAGTTGTTCTTCATCGAGATCCGCCTCGATGTCATCAAAGAGCGAGTCGCTGCTCGGCATTTCATCGTCGTGGAAGATGGCTTCACCCTCCTGGATCATCCGCAGCTGAACGGCGCGCGGATCTTCATCGGAACGCACGTCGGCGGCGAAACGGAACACCGATTCGTTGACCCGGAATTTATCCCCGTTACCAAGGGCGGTGATCATGCCAAGGCGGCGCAGACGGCGCATGGAGGTACGGATCTTTTCGAGCAACTTCTTCTTGTCGAGATCGGTACCGCCGGAGCGGCTGTTGACCATCCGCAGCAGCTGCTTCTCGTCGGCGAGGCTCAGCACCTCTTCCTGCAGCTCGGCCATGGCGAACACCCCTTCCGAGGCGAGACGATCCGGGCTCAGGTAGAGGTAGCAGAGCACCTTGCCCACCAGCATATCGAGCTCGGAGAGCACAGTGGTGCCGATGTCGGAGCTCGGGCGCGGACGCAGGTAGAAGAAGCCTTCCGGCGCCTTGATCAGCTCCACCTGATAGCGGCCGTAGAAGATCTCCAGCTCGCTGTGATACTCGACCAGCGCCGAATGCTGCTCGAACTCGTCGGCACTAATGTGGCGGCCGGAGCGCAAGGCGGTGTCGATGCGCGGAAACAAGGGGTTGGCAATCGCCTCTGCAAGGCGCAGCGGCAAGGGAAACTCAGAATTGATCAATGACATAGGCCTGAACCTTGGATCCAGCTTGGTTAATGGGTTTCCATGCGGGTTGGCGATGCAGTTCGCGCTCGCCGCTGGCATGGCCCAGGCGCACGGCCTGGTCGATCAGAAGACGCGCCACATCGAAGTGGGCATGGGCCGGGTAGTCCAGCAGGTATTCCCGCAGCACATCGGCCAAGTCCAGCTGCTGGCCCTGCTCGGGGTAGCGGGCCAGATAACGCTCGATGCGCTCAGCCAGCTCCTGGTTGATGTCCACCATCTCGACGTACTCCATCTCGAGTGGCACCTCACCGGTCACCTCCTCGTCGTGGATGGCGATGGTTTCGTCGCGCAGCTCCAGCAGGCGGGGCTCTTCGGCCACCCGCAGCTGCCAGTTGTGCTGCTCGAAGTTGCGGATGGACTCGCGCAGCCGCTGGCTGAAGGCGCGGTTCTTGTCCATATCGATGGCGTTGCGGATAAATTTGTGGACGTGTCTATCGTAGCGGGACCAGAGCTCGATGCACTGCTGACCCCAGCTGGTGATGATGTCAAGGCGACCTTGCAAGGCGTGAGTCAGCTCCTCGACGTGGAACAGATCGTCGCGCCCCTGCGCCGCCTCCTGAATATTGAGCAGCCCCGCCTGCAGGCGGTGGCCGGCAGCATCCAGGGTATCCTGCAGCTCGCGCAGGGTCTGGCCGGTCTCGTGCAGCAGCTTTTCGCAGCTGTGAATGGCATCGACCCAGTTCTGGGTCAGCAGGGCCGCAATCTCGCTTTTGACCTGATTCTGCTGCTCATCCATGGCGCGCTGGGTGAGATCGATCCGCCCCAGGGTCTCTTCCAGCGAGAAAGTGAGGCGCGGCAGCACCTCGGCATCCCACTGCTCGCGAGTGTTGGTCTCGAGCGCCGCCTTACGGGCGGTGTCGAGCTCGGAGGCCAGGTGTTCAAGCAGGATGGAGAGCTTGATGGAGTCGACCTGACGCTGATCCATAAAGAAGTCGACGATGCTCACACCCAGACGCGACAGGCGGTAGAGGCTCTCCCCCGCCACCATGTCGGTGTTGAAACGCGACAGCAGCTGCTGGCGAATGAGATCGTTGATGGCGTTGTTGGCGCGACCGGTGAGGGTCTCGTCCATCTGGCCAAAAGCGCTGCTGACATAGCCAAAAGCGTCGTGCAGCGCCGCTTCCGACAAATCCGACTCATCTTCGGACAGGGTCTTGATTGCAATCAGAAAGGCCAGCCGGTCGGTCGGCAGGCTCAACGCCAACCCCTCCTGCCTGACCCACCCTACTAGCTCCGGCAAAGAACGCTCTGGCAGGGTACGGGATGTACTCATCATGATGTTGTCATCTCGTTGTTGTATTGGGCGCAAAATCGTGCGCGCGGCTACATCCGGTAGCATCGAAAACATGGTTCACATCGAAGTGAACCGCGAGCAGTCAGCTGGCCGGCTTCTGGGCCATCACATGGATATAGCGGCCGAGGGCGACAAAAGGCTCCTGACGGCAATATTGCTGCTCCATGGCCAGCAGATCGTCGAACTTCTCCACCTGATCCTGCTTGTGACGCATATAGTCGTGGATCACCCGCACCCCCGTCTTGCCGATGATGCGCAGCCCCCCGCGACCAATCCAGTCATAGACCTGCTCCGGCAACTGGGGGTTGGTGGGCGTAAGCGCGGTCTGGCGCTTCTTGCGAAGGCCAAGGCGCACATAGTCAAAATTGCCCACCACCAGGCTCTGGAACAGCAAACCATGACGGTTGTAGAAAAGCAGCGACAGTATGCCCCCGGCATTGACGAAAGGGAACAGACCCAGCAAGGTCTGGCGCGGCTCGGCAAGCCACTCCAGCACCGCATGGCAGAGCACCAGATCAAAGGTACCTGTCACGTGTTGCTTCAGATCCTGAATGGGGCAATGGATGAGACGGATTTTGTCTTCCAGCCCCTTCTCGGCGATCTGGCTGCGGGCCAGTTCCAGCATTTCTGCTGACAGATCGCACAGCTCCACCTGATGGCCCATGGCCGCCAGCTTCTGGGCGAAATAGCCAAAACCGCCCCCCGCATCGAGGATGCGCAGCGGTCGGTTGCCAAGGCGGGCCAGGCAGGCTTCGATGTCGCTCCAGACAATGGTGGTGCGGATGCGCCCCTTGGTGGAGTCGTAAATGTTGCGGGCGAACTTGTCGGCGCGCCCGTCAAAACTCTGATCGTGCTTCAAGGAGAAACTCAACATTAGCGCCACAGGGTTGTGGCCATCCCAAAAAAGAGAGGTATTCTGTCACATCCCGAATTTGCTGAAAACTCAAGGAAGTGTCTGTCGTGTTTGTGATTAAAAAGTGGCTGGGTCAGCTGTTGATGCCGCTCCCCTTCTCCCTCTCCCTGCTACTGGTCGCCCTGCTGCTGCTCTGGTTCACCCGTTTTCAGAAAACCGGCAAGCTGCTGGCCACCCTCTCGCTGCTCATTGTGGCCCTGATGGGGATGCGGCCGGTGAGCTATGAACTGGCCCGCGGGCTGGAGCAGACCTTCCCGCCGTTCGAGGTGAGCCAGCATCCCAACATCGATGCCATAGTAGTGCTCGGCAATGGCCATGTCAGTGACCCGGCGGTGCCCGAGCGCTCCTGGCAAAACAATATCGCCCTGGCACGGACTCTAGAGGGGGTTCGCCTTGCCCAGGCCTATCCCGACGCCGAGCTGGTGTTCTCCGGTTATGTGTCGGGGGATACCCTCTCCAATGCCGAGGTCAATGCCCGGATGGCCGAGAGCCTTGGCATTCCCCGCGCGCGAATGACGTTGTTTGAAAACAACAAAGACACTCATGATGAAGCGGTCAGTATCAGCCGCCATCTGAAAGGAAAAGAGGTGGCGCTGGTCAGTTCGGCCACTCATTTGCCACGTGCCATGGCCCTCTATCAGGGTCAGGGACTCAAGGCCATGCCGGCCCCCACCGATTACACCGCCAAGCAGAGCCAGGTACCCCAGCCCCTCTACAGTTATTTACCCAAAGGGCGTTATTTGATGTATTCCGAAGCTGCCATCCACGAATGGATTGGGGTATGGTGGGCTCGCTTGCGGGGGCAGGTTAACGAATGAGCGATCAAGCGTTTCATTCCTGATTTGGATCAGGAAAGCGAAAAAAAATTACGTCATTTGCCGCCGGGTCAGCTATCTTGGGCTCGGTTCAATTCATATAATGTCGCGCAATCAAATGCCTAGGAGATATACAAGATGAGACAGCACCTGGTAATGGGTAACTGGAAACTGAACGGCACCAAAGCTTCTGTTGAAGCTCTGATCAAAGGACTGACCCCGGCTGCTGCCGCTCATCCTTCTGTGCAAGTCGCCGTCTGCCCGCCGGTTATCTTTTTGGGTCTGGTTGAGCAACTGACCGCTGGCAGCAAAATTGCCTACGGTGCCCAGAACGCTGACGTTCACGAGTCTGGTGCCTTCACCGGCGAAAACGCCCCCTCCATGCTGAAAGCCTTTGGTTGCACCTACTCTCTGGTCGGCCACAGCGAGCGTCGTACCCTGCACGCAGAGAGTGACGACGTGGTTGCTGCCAAGTACGAAGCGATCCAGAAAGGCGGCCTGGTGCCGGTTCTGTGCATCGGTGAAACTCTGGAGCAGTTCGAAGCCGGCGTGACCAAGAACGTGGTTGAGACCCAGCTGAAAGCCGTTATCGACCGTTGCGGCATCGCCTCCTTCAACAACGCCGTTATCGCTTACGAGCCGGTATGGGCCATCGGTACTGGCAAGACTGCCACTCCGGAGATCGCTCAGTCCGTTCACGCTCACATCCGTCAGTACCTGGCCGGTTTTGATGCCGCTGTTGCTGCCAAAGTACAGATCCTGTACGGCGGTTCCGTTACTGGCGCCACTGCAGCCGACCTGTTCGGTCAGCCGGACATCGACGGTGGCCTGGTCGGTGGTGCGTCCCTGAAAGTGGACGACTTCTCCCAGATCATCGCTGGCGCTGCCAAGTAATCGCTGATTACGGCAAAGAGAGGGGCTCGTCCCCTCTCTTGTATCGCTTTTCCTATGGTGGCCCCCGCATCCCATATGAAAGCCGATATAGTAAAAGTGGCTTGTCTATTTAAACATTCGTATTTGACAACTCAGATCCAGAGGCACTCATGACCAAACAAATCAAACGTATTGGTGTTTTGACCAGTGGTGGCGACGCACCCGGTATGAACGCAGCCATTCGCGCCGTGGTTCGCGCCGGTTTGCATCATGGCCTGGAAGTTTACGGTATTTATGATGGCTACCTCGGCCTGCACCAGGATCGTATCGTCAAGCTGGAGCGTCACAGCGTCTCCGACGTGGTGAACCGTGGTGGTACTTTCCTCGGCTCCGCCCGTTTCCCTGCCTTCAAAGACCCCGCAGTGCGCGCCGAAGCGATCGAAAATCTGAAAAAGCACGGTATCGATGCGCTGGTCGTCATCGGTGGTGACGGCTCCTACATGGGTGCCAAGAAGCTGACCGAAGAGGGTTTCCCCTGCATCGGCCTGCCGGGCACCATCGACAACGATATCGCCGGTACCGACTTCACCATCGGTTTTGATACCGCTCTGAACGTGGTGGTTGACGCCATCGACCGTCTGCGTGACACCTGCAGCTCCCACCACCGTATCTCAGTGGTCGAGATCATGGGTCGCCACTGTGGCGATCTGGCCATGTCTGCCGCCGTTGCCGGTGGTGCCGAATATGTGATCGTGCCGGAAGTAGCCTTCGACAAAGAGAAGCTGCTCAAGCAGATCAAGGAAGGCGAAGCCAAGGGCAAGAAGCACGCCATCATCACCATCTGTGAGCACGTGACCGACGTGAACGCGCTGGCCAAGGACATCGAAGCCCTGACCGGTCGTGAAACCCGAGCCACTATCCTGGGCCATATCCAGCGTGGCGGTGCCCCGACTGCCCGTGACCGCATCATGTCCAGCCGTATGGGTGCTTACGCCGTTGAGCAGCTGCTGGCTGGTCACGGTGGTCGCTGCGTCGGTATCCAGCGCAACGAGCTGGTACACCACGATATCATCGACTGCATCGAGAACATGAAGCGTCCGTTCGATCAGGAGCTTTACAACCTCTCCACCACCCTGTTCTAAGCCTCGCGGCTTTTTACCGGCTGTTGATGACAAAAACCCTCCATCGGAGGGTTTTTTAATATCTTGCAAAAACGGGGGCATCGGCACGCTGTGTGCCCCTCACCATACGGGTTGCCTGATTACCAACCCTTGCGCCATCTGACTGATCACCAGCCTTCCTCTCCTCACAGCAACCGGCTTCAGCCTACGAACAGAGTTCCGGTATCGTCGTGGATGTGTTTTATTACTGCGAACCGGATTGCGTTGATCTGCACTCTGTCGACCCTGAAACGAGCTTGTTCAGCCTCCTCGTCATACGCCGTTTTTTATATATCAATCTTGTAGAAGGGATTCAGATATCTTACCCAACCATGCTCCGGCGCTGCTCTCGTATTGCAATCACATGACTCACGCAGGTGCATCGCCCACGCAGATCGCTGCTCGCGCCCAGCCCAGCCCAGCCCAGCCCAGCCAGAGAATACGCCTCTGGCCTATTGCCCACCTCACTCTTGCTGCGGCCATGTCTATTCCGAGGCTGACGGGAAAATTGGCGGTGATAAAACAGCCAGTTACCACTCTGAATCCCCCCGATGCACCGCTCTACTCCCTATCAACCCAATGTATTGCTGTAAAAATGCGGAGCCTCCAGACTGATAAAGTGATGGTGCGACAAGGGCTGGGAACCAGATTGTCTCCATAGACTTCTTTTGGATGGGCTATCTACATCAGGAATCTTCAAATCACTGCCTTGCACACTTTTTATGGCCTAAAGGACACTATTACGAGGGTGAAAACTTATAAAATGCCATTGGAGCTCCATACAAAACCCATCACCAAGCCAACCAGAAGCCAGCCAACCAATTGAATTTAAATGAAATAATCACAACAACAGAATCTTGAATGCCTGACACGTCAGATAAGGTGATAAAATCAGCTAAATATGACAAAAATAGCCATCTAAACCAGCCAAGCATATAAAGCAGCTATTTTATCAATTCACACCTTGTTTTACCCCCTTGTTATGGTATCTTGACTACATCAACCAACAACTTAGGGAGAGAAAAATGAAAGAGTTTGTCGTTACTGCCGTTTTCACGGTGTTTTTCACCCTGGTTGCTGTCTCTCTGCCCTCACTGTCACAGTTCTGAGCCGGATAGAGAGGCATCAATCCGGACCGACCCTCTTTGCCATGTCTGTTTAATCGCCACCAACTGGCGCTTTTCAGTGACAATGCCGAGATGGTCAACATAGATATGATTTCATCACGTTGACGCTGTTTCTTTCGCCACAAGGGTGTAACCAGGATGGTTTAACCATATGGCCTGATGGAGTAGAACCAGCAGCAGATCATATCCGAGGGGAGCAAGGCTCCCCTTTTTGTTACCCGCCATTTGACAATCCCCTACCCCGGCATCTACAACAAGCCGGTTGACGCCATACGGCCCATGCCTACGACTGTTGTTTTCCCTCCCGTGCTATCCATCAACACAGCTACATCCGTCAGCAATCTCTTGTGCACACCTTTGCTCTGATACTTCTCCGGCAGATATAAAAAAGCCCCCGCCATCATGGCAGGGGCTCGCGTTACGCAGTGTCAGCTTAGGGCTGTTATATCTCAGTCCAGCTCAAAGCAATTATGCCTTGTTCCAGCGCTGCGGATCATATTCCGGGCTGAAGCGGTCAACAATGACAGCACAGGCCGCATCGCCGGTGATATTGAGGGAGGTGCGGATCATGTCGAACAGACGATCCAGCGCGAACAGCAGCGGCAGCCCTTCAATGGGGATCCCGGCCGCCAGCAGTACGGCAACCACCAGGAAGCTTGGGCCCGGCACACCGGCCTGACCGATCGCCCCCAGAGTGGAGGTCACAATGATGGCTGCCCAGGCACCGACGCTCAGATCGATGTTGTAAACCTGCGCGAAGAAGATGGCGACCAGACCGTAATAGATGGCGTTACCGCTCATATTGATAGTGGCCCCCAGCGGCAACACGAAGGAGGCGGTCGCGTTGGTCACTTTCAGATCATGCTCGCAGGTCTCCATATTGACCGGCAGGGTCGCCATGGAAGAGGCGGTGGAGAAGGCCACGATCTGCGGCTTCTTCATGGCAGAGAGGTACTTCATTACCGGCGTGTTGGAGAACATCATCACCAGCAGCGGATAGACCACAAAGCCGAAGATGAGGATGGCAGCCACATAGACCACGAACAGCTTGAGTACCAGGGTCAGCACATCGAAGCCATAGGTACCGATGGCTTCCGCCATCAGACCGAACACCCCGAGCGGCGCGATGATCATCACCTTGTTGATCATCCAGACGAAGGCATCCACCAGAGTATTGAGCCCATCGACCAGCGGTTTGGCCCGCTCGCGCGGCTGTTTGGCCAGCGCAATGCCGAGGAACATGCAGAACACCAGGATCTGCAGGATGTTCGCTTCGTTGAGGGAGTTGAAGACGTTGGTGGGGATCATGCCAAGCAAGGTGGCGACTGCATCCGGCAACGCCCCTTTATCGGCGTAGTCACCGCCAAACATGGAGGCAACGGAAGCGAAATCGACCCCGACACCCGGTTTGAAGATCTGCCCCATCACCAGTGCCAGCAACACGGCTAATGCTGAGGTCACGAGGAAGAAAGCCAGCGTAGCCGCACCGATCTTGCCCGCAGCCGGGCTTGCGCCCAGATTGGCGGCGCCGGAGAGGATGGCAACCGCCACAAGCGGGATCACCAGCATCTTGATCAGCTGGATAAACAGGGTACCGAGTGGTGCAAACACGGTGGCTTGTTCACCCATGAACGCGCCGACCACTGCGCCCAGTACCATGGCGACCACAACCTGGAAGCCGATGTTTTTAATGAGTCCTTTAGTTAACACAATATGTTCCTTTATGTAGCAAAATTCACACTTTTCCCAGTGCAATTAACCAAACAGGGGAATGAGCGGCTGCCCATTCCCCTGTTTGCGCGTGTTATCTCACATTTAATTGCTGTTTTAAATCAGCAAATCATTAACCTTGGCTATTAATAAGTTTGCGAAAAAGTGAAGATTCAAAGCGGTCTCGGCGATTTTTACCTCATCCTCCATGACAACTGGCAAAAGATTGTGCTAGTTTGGCTGCACAAACGTACACACAGGGATGTAAAGATGCTGAAAGTTAACGAGTATTTCGACGGAAATGTAAAATCCATCGGTTTCGAACAAAAAGGCGAGAAATCAACCGTCGGGGTGATGAACGCCGGTGACTACCTGTTCAACACCGCCGCCCCCGAACGGATGACAGTGATCAAGGGCGCCCTCACCATCCAGCTGGCTGATGAAGATGAGTGGCACACCTACAGCCAGGGTGAATCCTTCCTGGTGGCCGGTCACTCCTCCTTCAAACTGGAAGTGAAAACCCCCACCGCCTACTTGTGCGAATTTCTCGACTGATCAGGCCGGTTGAAGGGGATCAGCCCCTTCAACTTTCTTGGTCCCCCCAGCCCCATTATCGGTGTCCATGTCACAGCACCGCACATCCCCGCTTCCTATCCATGGCAAAAATCCTAGAATAAACAGACATAAACCATCACCGGATTGATGTCATGATCAGCGTGTTTGACCTGTTTTCCATCGGAATTGGCCCCTCCTCTTCCCATACCGTCGGCCCCATGCGTGCCTCCTATGCCTTCGTCCAGCAGCTCAAGTTGCAAGGGCATCTGCCACAGGTCACGCGGGTCGAAGTGGAGTGTTACGGCTCGCTGGGCCAGACCGGCAAAGGGCACGGTACCGGCAAGGCAATCATTCTGGGGTTATCGGGTTTTGAACCGGAATCGGTCGATATCGATGCGATTCCTGCCATTCTGGCTCGAGTGGAAAAGGAACAGAGCCTGCCGCTGGCAGGCGAGCAACCAAGCCATTTTCCGCGCATCGGTGCCATCATCTTCAACCGCCGCAAGACCCTGCCGGCCCACACCAACGGCATGACTCTGCGCGCCTTTGATAAAGAGGAAAACCTGCGCTTCAGCCAGACCTACTACTCCATCGGGGGCGGCTTCATCATTGAAGAGAGCCACTTTGCCACCGCCAAGGAGGAGGCCGCCAAGTCCGATGCCGAACACCCTGTCCCCTACCCGTTCGACAGCGGCGCTCAACTGCTGGCCCATTGTCAGGAGAGCGGCCTCTCCATCTCGGGGCTGATCCTGGCCAATGAGCGGGTCTTTCGCAGCGATGAGCAGATAAAAGCAGGGCTGCGCAAGATCTGGCAGGCGATGCAGGGCTGCGTCGAGCGGGGCTGCAAAAGCGAAGGGGTGCTGCCGGGCGGCCTCAAGGTTCGGCGCCGCGCCCCAGGACTGTTTCGCCAGCTAAGCTGCGAGACCAACTTCAACAAGGATCCGCTGATGGTGATGGAGTGGGTCGACTTGTTTGCGCTGGCCGTCAACGAGGAGAACGCCGCCGGTGGCCGGGTGGTCACCGCCCCCACCAATGGCGCTGCGGGCATCATCCCCGCCGTGCTGCACTACTACGATCGCTTCGTGCACAAGGTGGATGACGAGACGCTGATCCGCTACTTCCTCACCGCGGCTGCCATCGGCATCTTATATAAGAAGAACGCCTCCCTCTCCGGCGCCGAAGTGGGTTGTCAGGGAGAAGTGGGAGTCGCCTGTTCCATGGCGGCTGGCGCGCTGACCGAACTGCTGGGGGGCAGTCCGGCCATGGTGGAGAACGCCGCCGAGATCGGCATGGAGCACAATCTCGGCCTCACCTGCGATCCCATCGGCGGACTGGTGCAGGTGCCCTGCATCGAGCGCAACGCCATGGGGGCGGTCAAGGCGATCAATGCCGCCCGCCTCGCCCTGCGCGGCACCGGTGAGCACAAGGTGTCGCTCGACAAGGTGATCAAGACCATGTGGGAGACTGGCAACGACATGAAGACCAAATACAAGGAGACGGCCCGTGGCGGCCTCGCCGTTAACATTACCGAATGTTAAAAAACGGCAAA
Organism: Aeromonas sp. 604176; assembly: GCF_049170755.1. Classification (NCBI taxonomy): domain Bacteria; kingdom Pseudomonadati; phylum Pseudomonadota; class Gammaproteobacteria; order Aeromonadales; family Aeromonadaceae; genus Aeromonas; species Aeromonas sp. 604176. The sequence continues at coordinate 710 of NZ_JAAKNE010000006.1, read as the reverse complement.
TGACTCCATTTGGTTCCGAAATGCCCGGCATCGCCGGGTATTTTTATGGGCAAACGCTTAACAAAATGGATAAGCACAAAAATAAATTTTATACTCGCGCCTCAGATTCAACAAAAATAGATCTATTTCAACTTTTTTTAGGTCTGGAGCCGTTACACTACGGTTATCTGGTTCTGTGACCTGCGCTGACAAGCGCGTTCCATGGATCTCCCAAATTTCTGTGAGTGGGCATGCCGCCCCCTTCTACCCTGAGGTAATAGTGACATGATCAGCGTTTTTGATATCTTCAAAATCGGTGTAGGCCCCTCTTCTTCCCACACTGTTGGCCCGATGAAAGCGGCCAAACAGTTTGTTGACGAGCTGCGCGCGGGCGGCAAGATCCGCGATGTAACCCGGATCAATGTCGACGTCTACGGCTCCCTCTCCTGGACAGGCAAAGGCCACCATACCGACACTGCCATCATCATGGGCCTGGCTGGCAACCTGCCGGAAAATGTCGATATCGATGCCATCCCCGAGTTTATCTCCCGTGTTGAGCAGACCGAGCGCCTGCCGATCGGCCTGCACTGCCACACCGTCAGCTTCCCGCGCGATGCCATGGTATTCCACGACGAAGCCCTGCCGCTGCACGAAAACGGCATGAAGCTGACTGCCCTGATCGAAGATGAAGTGGTGTACAGCAAGACCTACTACTCCATCGGTGGTGGCTT
>NZ_JAAKNE010000005.1:0-73833 GCF_049170755.1 Aeromonas sp. 604176 | reverse complement strand
TCGTCACGTTCCCGAATCTCGGTTAAAAGACGCTCAAAGTTAACATCAAAGCCCTTATCTTGCAACTGCTTATAGCGACGCTGGGCCCGTTCTTCGGCACTGGCGTCGAGGAAAATCTTCACCTCGGCCTCGGGGAAAACAACTGTCCCCATATCACGACCATCGGCAATCAGACCCGGGGCCTGACGAAAAGCACGCTGACGGCGCAACAATGCTTCGCGCACCCGGGGGAAGGCGGCGATTTTACTGGCAGCATTACCCACTTCTTCGGTGCGGATGGTGCGGGAGACATCTTCCCCTTCCAGGATCACCTTGACCAGATCGCCCTCAACCTGAAATTGCACATCCAGATTGGCAGCCAGTGGCACCAGTGAAGCTTCACTATCCAGCTCTACATCGTGATGCAGGGCGGCCAGGGACAACACCCGATAGATGGCGCCCGAGTCCAGCAAGTGCCAACCCAGCTTCTCAGCAAGCAGCTGACACAAGGTGCCTTTACCTGCACCACTGGGGCCATCAATTGTCATTACGGGGGCCATCTGAGGCATAACTTCTCTCCTGCACTGTGTTGCTCCCATCCCGAAGGGGTGGGTTAATGGGCGCCGATTATACCCGAATGTGGTGAGCCTGGCAGTCATCAATCCGCACAAAGGGCCAAAACCCCGCCGGACAGCTGTGCTTGTATCTCATTTGGAGATTTCATTAAGCAATGCAGGGACTTGTTCTTATGGTCGTTCCTGACAAGGCGCGCTAAACTGGCCCCCTTTTTTGAGCCGTTAGTAGTAAGGAGCAACCTATGAGCAGCGTTACCCTCGTGGCCAAATCCAAATTGCCAACCCCTTGGGGCACCTTCACGCTGGTAGGTTTTCAGGAAACCGGCACAGGCAAAGACCACGCCGCACTGGTGATGGGCGACATTACCGGTGACGAGCCCGTGCTGGGCCGGATCCACTCAGAGTGCCTGACCGGCGACGCCCTGTTCAGCCTGCGTTGTGACTGCGGTTTCCAGTTGCAGGCGGCCATGGAGAATATCGCCAAAGCCGGTCGTGGCGTGTTGCTGTATGTGCGTCAAGAGGGCCGTGGCATCGGCTTGCTCAACAAGATCCGCGCCTATCACCTGCAGGATCAGGGGGCCGATACCGTGGAAGCCAACGTGGCCCTTGGTTTCGCCGCCGATATGCGCGACTACACCATCTGCGCCGACATGCTCAAGCAGCTTGAGGTCAAGTCTCTCAAACTGATGACCAACAACCCGCGCAAGATGAAAGCGATGGAATCCTTCGGTATTCCGGTGGCCGAACGGGTACCTTTGCAGGAAGGGCGTAATCCCCACAACGAGTTCTATCTGTCGACCAAGGCCAACAAGCTGGATCACATGCTCAAAAAATGAGCCTGCATTGACGAATGTCAGATAGTCAAACGCCTCCCGAACGGAGGCGTTTTTCTTGGGACGACCCTAGCTATCGCTGTGGTACGGTCAGATTGGCCAGCAGAGCTTCAAGCTCTTCGCCAGTGCGGGCAGCACAGTATTGTTCGACCCGCTCGCGGGTCAATTGCGGCGCGAGACGTTCAATCAGATCGTAGAGATAGCCGCATAAAAATGCCCCTCTGCGCAACCCGATAGCGGCCACACCGCCTGGTAGCCAGGGCGCCGTTTTGAGCACCAGATCGCTATCGCGCTGGAGCTCCCAGGCAAAGGTTGCCATCACCCCTATACCCATCCCTTGTCTGACATAGGTCTTGAGCACATCGCTGTCGCTCGCACAGCAGGCGATCCGGCTCTCGGCATGAGCGCAATCAGTGCCTTGAGCTGTGGAGAGAGCCCTTCCATCGGTCACCAATGCAAACTCCACCAGCTCAGCCGGGGTCAGCGATGTTGCTTTGGCCAACGGATGATCCTTGGGTAGCACCAAGCCCCGTTGCCACTGAAAAGAGGGGAGCATCAGCAGATCGCTCCCATCCTCCGGTTCATCCGCCAGCAGCAGATCGGCAGCGCCATCATGCACGGCTGCGCGGCACTGCGTCGCACTCCCCTGCATCACAGTTACGGCGACTTTGGGAAAGCGGGCCGTAAAATCCTTGAGGATGGCGGGCAGAATATAACGGGCTTGCAGATGAGTAGCGGCAATGGTGAGGGTTCCCTGCTCCGGATGCACATGCTGCCTGGCCATTACCTTGATGGTGGCGACCTTGTCCAACACCTCGGCGGCCACTTTGATCACATCCCGACCTATGGGGGTGATCTGGGTCAGGTGTTTACCGCTGCGCTCGAAGATCTGGATCCCCAGCTCATCCTCCAGCATCCGCACCTGTTTGCTGATCCCGGGCTGGGAGGTAAAGAGGCTCTCGGCGGTGGCCGACAGATTCAGCCTGTGGTTGGCCACCTCGACGATATAGCGCAATTGCTGCAGTTTCATGGTGTAGCCCTCAAGCGAACCCACCGTTAATAGTAACAAACTTTCAGCAATGGCCCGCCGCCATCAGGCCGGGCGCTCCTTGAGTAGAAAATCACGCAAGGCACGGTTGGCCATGGATAGCGGATCACCACGCCGCCACGCCACACAGAGGTCGAGGTAGATGGGCGGGTCGAAGGGTACGCCACTCAGATCCGGCTCCTCTTCCAGCACCATCCGCAAGAAGGTGGTCACCGCAAAGCCTTGCCGCACCACCGCCTTGAGCAGAGGGATAAGATTGCTCTCGAAGGCGATATCGGGTTCAACGCCCAGGCTCTGGGCCAGCGCCTCCATATGCTCCCGGTGATAAAAGCCACGGCGAAACAGCGCCAGCTCCTGAGCGAAAAACTGCGAGAGGGTGACGGCCGGTTCGCCGCGCAAGGGGTGATCGTCGCCCACCACCATCAACATCTCTTCGCTCAGCAGATGTGCTCCCTCGATGGCGGGGGGGAGATCACTGGTGATGAGAATGGCCAGATCGAGGGAGCCATCCACCATCCGGCTGAGCAGCTCGCGGGTACCGGCCTCCTCAACCCGGATCTTGAGGCCGGGGTAGCGGTGCTTGAAGGCCATCAGACGAGGGGGGAAATAGTAGGAGCCCATCATGTAGGGGATCCCGATCCGCACCTCCCCCCGCTCCAACCCCTTCAGTTCGGCCATCTCGGCCTCGGCCTGATGCATCTGCAGCAACAGACGCTCGGCATGGCGACAGAGCACCTCTCCCTCTGGGGTGAGCCGTACCGCACGGTCCTGTCGATCAAACAGTCGCAACTCGAGCTGCTGCTCCAGCTTGGCGATGGCCATGCTGATGGCCGGTTGTGCCACATGCAGACTGTTGGCTGCCTTGGTAAATGAGCCGGCATCCCTGACCGCCAGCAGATAGGTGAGCTGTTTCAGATCCATGTATCAATTCATCTTATGAGATAGATAACTTAAATATATTATATTTATAACCGCAAGGACTCTACCCTGACCAAAAGTAGTCAGGACAATACGCAATGATTGAAGTTGGAAGTCGCGAGTGGATACGTGCAACCCTGGCCCTCAGCCTGGGCTCCTTTCTGGTGTTTCTGAACCTCTACCAGACCCATCCCCTGTTACCCCTGATCGCCGAGGTCTTCTCGGTCAACTCCCTCTCGGCCAGCTGGACCCTGGCAGGATGCACAGCAGGCCTTGCCGCCTCCTTGCTGATCTGCGCCAGACTGGCGGATCGCCATGGCCGTCGGCAGGTCATGCTGGGTACCCTCACCCTGGCGATCCTGCTCTCACTGTTGATCCCCCTGGTTGAGCAGTTTGGTTCACTGCTGTTGCTACGCATCCTGCAGGGCGCGCTGCTGGCCGGGTTACCAGCCACTGCGATTGCCTATATGGGGGAAGAGTTCAGTAAACGGGCGCTGCTCTCGGCGGTGGGGGTCTATATTGCCGCCAACTCCCTCGGTGGCATTGCCGGTCGGGTGGTCGGCGGCCTGCTGGCGGGCTGGTTTGGCGACTGGCAACATACCTTTCTGGGGATCGGTGTGATCAGCCTGTCACTGCTGCCGCTGGTCTTCTGGCTGCTGCCCCATCAGACCCGCTTTGTGGCGAGCGCCCCCGTTCGCGGCCAATTTGCTCGCGCCTTGCAGCAGCACCTGACCAATCCCTTGCTGGTAGGGGCTTACCTTATCGGGGGACTCAACTTTATGGTGTTTCTGAACCAGTTCAGTTATCTCACCTTCCTGCTGGCAAAGCCCCCATTCTCCTTGCCCACCCAGTGGCTCGGCATGCTGTTTCTCACCTATCTCTCGGGGACGGTGGCCTCCTCACTGAGCGGCCGCTTTGCCAACCGCTGGGGTGCACAACGCATGCTGCTGGTCGGGATCGCCCTGATGGCCCTCGGCAGTCTATGGCTACTGCAAGCTAGCCTGCTCGGGATCCTGAGTGGCTTGCTGATCTCCAGCTTCGGCTTTTTCCTGGCACACGCCTGCGCTAGTGCCTGGGTTGGTCATCATGTCGAACACAACCGCGCCCTCGCCTCCTCTCTCTATCTGGTAGCCTACTATCTGGGAGCCAGTCTGGGGGGACTTTACCTACACCCCTTCTGGGAGCAGGGCGAGCTGGGCGGTCTGGTCATGGGTATTGAACTGGTCCTCATCTTGACGGCCGGCTTGAGCCTCTGGCTCGGCCGTCTCAAGCAGCGAAGCCAATCGCCACTGCCCGCCCAGCAACCCCACCGACACGGGTAACAGGCTCAGCGCAAACAGGGTCACCCACGAGCAGATAGCGCTCTCGCAACCCAGCACCGCCAGATAGCAAAAGGGGTCACACCGGTGACCCCTTTTGCTGCGTTATTCAAGAGCCTGTCAGGCTCGCACCGCATTGAGCGCAGGATCACTCCTGATCGAAATAATCCGCAGGCACCGCGACCACAGCACCGGTCGCCACCTCTTCGGCGATCACCTCAGCCAGCGAGCGTAAGTGAAACTTGATCTGACCGGAGGGCAACATCAGGCCGATATCGGGGTTGCGGGTATCCTGCATATTGCCGGTTTTGAATGGCTGCTCGGGATAGCGCGCTACCAGATCCTGCAGTGAAGTAACCACCAGCTCGATATGTTCCAGTCCTGCCTGATGGATGCGCCCCGGTTTCGGCGCCGCCAGCTCGATACAGGGTACCTGCACCTCACCAGCCAGCAGTGGCTGATGCAACTGATAAGTGGCAATCGGGCGACCGCCGATCATCCCCTCCACCAGCAAGGAGCCCGCTTCAGCCAATACAGCACACAGCGCGCGGTACTCCTGCAAGGTCGCCGCCCGATAACAGAGGTGATCGACCGTTGGCTGGGAAAATGTGACGCCAGCAGCGGCCAGTTCGGTCAACAGCTGAGAAACAAATGGGGCCATTGGCCCCAGTGTGGAATCGAGTGGGTGGGACATGCTTACCATTTCTTCTTGGGTTGAAACAGGACATCGAGCTCGTCGGCTTCCTTGTCCTTGATGTTTTGCAGATCCTGCGCGCTGTTTTGCTGCTGCAGCTCTTCAAGCTCCTTGAGCCCCTGACGCATATCCTCTTCACGAGCCAACAGATAGGGATCCTTGTCGCCAATGCTGGCCATGGCCGACAGACCCTTGGTATAGAGCTGGCGGCAAGTACCATATTGGCCCTGAATGCGGGCATCCATCGCCCGCTTGACCAGATTCGAGATGTTGATTTTGAGCTGCATCAGCTCGAGACGACGATCTTCCTGAGCAAACCCCTGCGGATCAATTTTGCCCTTGTTGTGCTCGACACGCAGTACGGCACGTAGCTTTTTTACCAGCTGCAACATCTGGATCGCCTGACGATCAGACTCGGGGGTTTTGAAGTGCCCCTCATCCTGCGCACTGTAATTTTCCTGCACGTTCTTGATCTGGATCTGCACATCGGCGATGCGCTGCTTGATCTGGTTGTTGGGCATCACCTGGGCGATGGCGCGATAGGCATCAAGGATCCGGTGCTGCAACAGCAACACCATGTTTTTGGAGAAAGGCACCAGATTGACGTTCAGCAGTACCTCTTCGGTCTCGTCAGCTACCGTCTTGTGTCTGGCAACGGCGTGACGCTTTTCAGCCTCCGCCTTCTGCTTATATTGCTGTACCACGTTATAGGCGATAACCAAAAACAGGAGCGCGCCGATAGACAGCAATACCAAAGTTAAAATCATAGGATGTCCAAACCCCTGTCCCAATCCAATTGCGTGATCCTACAACAGCTTATCTACTTAAGGTAGCCTGTAGATCCCCCCTTGCCCACGATTTGTCGCCAAGCTGTATACCCGGTCTCAGGGAAAGATTTCAGGATCACGGGAAAATGACCATGGTGGTCATCACTCCCATAGTATCGCCCATCAGCGCCATTACTTGAGGTTAAAGCCCCGCGATTGCAGGAATCCCAGCATGAAAGGGCGGGACTCCTTGCCCAGAATGGCGCGGATCTGGCTACTCCAGGTCTGCTGTTTGTTGTTGCTGCTGCGGGCCTGATAGTAGTCCGCGATCTGCTGATCGTACCGGGCCAGCAGGTCGCGATCCAGCTCGTGCTGGTAGCGCTCCTGATGCACCACCAATCCCTTGGGCAGGCGGGGTTTCTGCTCCGGCTGCTGGGCAGGGTGGCCAAGGCAGAGGCCAAACAGCGGGATCACCTGATGGGGCAAGCCCAGTAGCTCGCTCACCTCGGCAGGATGGTTGCGAATGCCGCCGATATAGACCCCGCCCAGCCCCAGCGACTGCGCCGCCAGCAGAGCATTTTGCGCCATCAGGGCGCCGTCAATGGCACCGATCAACAACTGCTCCGCATAGCCGGTCTGGGCCTCGGGCACGATCTGGGTGTGGCGGTGGTAATCGACGCAGAACACCAGAAACTCGGCCGCCTGCACCACATAGGGTTGATTGCCCGCCAGCATGGCCAACTGCTGACGCGCCTCGGGCTCGCAGACTCGCACAATACTGGTCACCTGCAAAAAGCTCGAGGTTGAGGCGGACTGGGCGGCGGCGAGGATGGCATCCAGCTGCTGCGGGGCGATCGGCTCGGCAGTGAACTGACGAATGGAGCGATGGGAAAGGATAAGATCGATGGTCTGATTCATGGCACCTCCAAAATGAGGTAACACCATAGCGAAAAAAACGAGGGAGCCCAAGGCTCCCTCGCACACCCAGCTTAAGGGGCCGGATAGACGTAAGGGGCTTGCAACCCGAGCGGGAAGCCGAGCGCCCAGTAGAGAAGCAGGAAAATCGTCCAGCTCACCAGGAAGGCCAGTGAGTAGGGCAGCATCATGGAGACCAGAGTACCGATCCCGGTGCTCTTCACATACTGCTGGCAATAGACCACCACCAGCGGGAAGAAGACCATCAGCGGGGTGATGATATTGGAAGCAGAATCCCCGACCCGATAGGCCGCCTGGGTCAGCTCGGGGGAGATCCCCACCGCCATCAACATGGGCACTAGGATCGGGCTGATCAGCGCCCACTTGGCGGAGGCCGAGCCGACTACCAGATTGACGCTGGCGGTGAGCAGGATCATCCCGACGATAGTCACCTCACCGGGCAGCGCCAGCGCATGGAGCACTTCGGCACCGGAAAGGGCCAGCAGGGTGCCCAGATTGGAGTCACCAAACGCCTTGATGAAGAGCGCGCAGAAGAAAGCCATCACCATGTAGGAGCCCATCTTGTTCATGGTGGCCGACATGGCATCGATCACATCCTTGCCGCTCTTGAAGCTGCCTGCGACAAAGCCGTAGACAATCCCGGGCAGGATAAAGAGCAGGAAGATGAGCGGCACTATGGACTTCATCACGGGGGCAGCGAAGGTGGTCAGGGAGCCATCGGCAGCACGCAGCGGTGAATCGCTCGGGGAGAGCGCCAGCGCCAGCAGCACGATAGCCGCCAGCATGGCAAACCCGGCCCAGTTGAAGGCCCGGCTCTCTTGCGCGCTGTAGCGCCCCATCTCGTCGGCACTCTCCAGATCCTCGTTGAGCGCCACGTGCTTGAGGCGCGGCTCCACCACCTTTTCGGTGATGAACCAGCCGACGCAGATGATCAGCAACGAAGAGGCACCGGTAAAGATGATGTTGCACAGGGTGTTGACCATGTAGTCAGGATCGAGCAACTGAGCGGCGGACTGGGTAAAACCCTGCAGCAGCGCATCCCCGCCGGAGGGCAGGAAGTTGGCGGCAAAACCGCCGGAAACGCCGGCAAAGGCAGCGGCGATCCCCGCCAGCGGATGGCGTCCGGCAGCGTGGAAGATGATGCCACCGATGGGGATCACCAGCACATAGCCCGCATCTGCGGCGGTGTGGCTGACGATCGCTACCAGGATCAGCATGGGAGTGAGAAAACGGGCAGGCGTCACCTTCAACAACTTTTTCAGACCGGTATTGATAAAACCGGACTGCTCGGCCACCCCGACCCCAAGCATGGCCACCAGCACGATCCCCAGCGGGGCAAAGCCGGTAAAGGTGGTCACCATGGTGGAGAGAAACTCGGCCAGACCGGCACCGGTCAGCAGGTTGTTGACCACGACCGCTTCCCCGGTACGGGGGTTGACCAGATCAAACTGGAATTGTGACAACACCCAGGAGCCGACCCAGACGATCAGCAAAGCGTAGAGGAACAGCATGGCGGGGTCGGGTAATTTGTTCCCGGCTTTCTCGACGCCATTGAGGAAACGGTTCAGCCAACCCTTGGGAGGGCTGGCCGGACGGTCATTGACAGCAGCATGACTCATTATTGCGATACTCCTTTCCCTAGAAACGAGGTCGCATGCTAGCAATTCCAGCCAATCCGTCTCATGACCGATCGCAAAAGAATGATTAATTTTGATTAAATATTGCGGAATAAAATTCCAAGTTGTGGCCTAACGCACACTTGTTACTCTGCCATCACGGCATCTAGCAGTGGATAACGCCCAACCTGGCACTCCACCACGAAACCGCTCGCCTCGACTTGCGCCACCGTCAGCGGCTTGCTGAACAGATATCCCTGGAACACATGGCACCCCTGGGTCTGCAGGGCGGCCAGCTCATGAGGCTCCTCCACCCCTTCCGCCATGATCCCCAATCCCAAATTGGTGGCCATGGCCGCAGTCGCCCGGATCACCGGCAAGTTGAGACCGACCACGAAAGAGCGATCCAGCTTGATCGTATCGATGGGCAGGCGATTGAGATAGGCAAGGGATGAGTAGCCGGTACCAAAATCGTCGATGGCAATCTTGATCCCCAGTTCACTCAAGTCATCGAGAATATCGAGGCACCCCTTCATATCCAGCATAAGCACAGTTTCGGTCAGTTCCAGCGTCAACAGGGAGGCATCCACCCCGTGCAGCTCCAGCTGCTGGCGCACTTGCCCGGGCAGTGCCGACGAGAGCTGGAAACCAGAGAGGTTGACGGAGACTGGCACCCGGTGATGGAGGCGCTTCTTCCAACTGGCCATTTGGGCAAGCGCGGTAGAGAGCACCCAGCTGCCGATCTCGCGGATCAGCCCCATCTCTTCGGCAAGGGGGATAAACTCCACTGGCGAGACATGGCCAAGCACCGGGTTATACCAGCGCAGCAGCGCCTCGTAACCGATCAGACGCCGTTTGGCGACATCGACCTGTGGCTGGTAACAGAGGCTCAGCTCCTGACGACCGATAGCCTTGGCCAGAAACTGCTTGAGATTGAGCTTGCGCTGCAGGGTCTGCTGCATGCTGGGGGTAAAACGCTGCCAGCGCAGCCGCCCCATCTGCTTGGCCTGATACATGGCCATATCGGCGCGGGTGATGAGGTTATCACCATCGTCCGCATCATCGGGATAGATGGCAATGCCGATACTGCCGCCGATGGTTACCTCCGGCAGACCGCTCAGTTGCAGCGGCTTGGTCATCTGGGAGAGCATCTGATCGGCCACATCCTGGGCTCGTTCGCTCTGGTTTCCCAAGGGAACCAACGCGGTAAACTCGTCCCCGCCAAGACGGGCCAGCTCAACATCGCGGGGGCAAATCTGTTTGAGGCGACCGGCAACCCGCTCCAGCAGGCGGTCTCCCGCCTTGTGGCCGTAGTTGTCGTTGACCAGCTTGAAGTTGTCCAGATCCATGAATACCAGCGCGAAACGCTCCCCCAACCCGCAATAGGCCTCGAGAGATTTCATCAAGCCATAACGGTTGAGCAGGCCGGTCAGGGAGTCATGCCAAGCGAGGTGGCGATGCTCCAGCTCCTCGAGTTTACGATCGGTAATATCGCGCATGGTGAGCAGGATCCGTGCTCCTTGCTGGATATAGCGGAACTGATACTGGAACCAGCGCATCCCCTTGAGGGTTCGGCACTCCCCTTCGGTCACTACTTCATCGAGTCGGGAGAGCTTCTGGTAAAAACTGTCGTCACTACCGGAAAAAACCTGGGAGAGCGTGGCGATCCGGTGACCGAAACACATCTCGAAGTGATAGTTGCCGCTTTCGAACGCGCCATTGCTATCGAACAGGCAGGCCAGGGTATCACCGGTTGCCAGCGAGGACTCCTGATAGAGGGTATCGGAGTCGAGCACCGCCTCGGTCATCATCATCAGACGGCCAGCCAGCTGAATCCCGGAGAGGCGTAGATAGATCTGCTTCTTGACCCCCTTTGGGGAGATAGTCCACCACTCGTTGTAACTTCGCCCCTGCTGAAAATCACCGAGGTAGCGTTGCAACAACAGCGCTATGGCTGTGGCCATATCAGCCGAAAAATCCCTGGAACAGAGCTCGTCCAGGGAGGTGGCCTCCCAGAGGGGAAGTGCTGCGCGGTTTGCCCAGAAAATATGGTGATGTTCGATGTCATAGACCCAGATAGGGGTATGCAGAACATCCATTGTCTTCAGTAACCGTTCGTCAAGCGTATTCATCTGGTCAAAGTCATTCATGCTGGATGGTCACTGGTGAACCGGAAAACAAATGGGCAAACCGCCGTATGCAGAATGCAAGGTGAAAACACCTCTCGGCCACTATTTCTCGCGATGGCCAAAAGCAGATAACTGATTTCAGAAATCAACAACAGGAGAGCCAATCCAGCCACAGAAAAAAGGACTCAGCCAATACTCCTGTCAATCAGAACAAATCCCTCGTTCGTTTTTAACTTTTTTTCCCAGCAAAAACAAGCACTAAGAATTGCACTCTGGATACTTCAAAAAACATTTTTACGATTCACAACAAACACTTATTTACTGACAAAAAAGTCAACTAAAAAAAGTGCCGGCATTTCCCTCGTAAAACTTTCATTTATTAACCAGTGCGTTGAATAAACAGACAAAAAAGAGCAAAACCGGCCCCAAATAGCGACTTAACAAGGAACTTAAATACCTCAAAACCGAATATCTACCTTCTCCAGACCGGCATGATGAATATGCGACTGTCATCACATTCACATCGCCGAAAAAAAGAACTGCTCTTGACCAGCACGATCCTCTTTTTGCCTGAGGATGGGTCGTATTGTAGTCATACCATGTCGCCTCTCTCTCTTGAGCTAACGGGTGACATCTCGCAACAATGACTGTGGCGCAGACAATAATCCTCATTCGAGAACAATTGAAAATCTAAACTGGTATCAGTAGAAATCGAATCCAGATCAATTAAACGCTGAATTACCCTTGCCAAGCGATAAAGCTCTTTTTATGGTTGCCCCCTTGTTACACCCAGAACAGCGTTTATGAAGCACATCGAAGAGTTCTACCTGTTCGTCAAGGTGGTGCAAGAGGGAGGATTCTCCCATGCTGCAGCCGCACTGGGCATGCCAACAGGCACCATCAGTCGACGCATTTCCCAGCTGGAAGAGCAACTGGGTTGCTCCCTGCTACATCGCTCTACCCGTAAACTCCGTCTTACCGATGAAGGGCTCAGATACTACGAGCGTCTCTGCACACCGCTTGCACAAATCGAGCAGGCCACCAGCGAGATCCGGGGTAAAGAAGCAGACATCACCGGGCTTATCCGGATAGCCGCGCCGATCGCGCTCTCCAACACCATCCTCATCGATATGCTGGCCGAATTCGGGCTGCACTATCCCGAGGTACAGTTCGATATCACCCAGACCAATGATCACCAGCACCTGTTCGACAATGATCGGGATCTGGTGTTCTTCAACGGTGAGCTGCCCCAGTCGCTGCCCAATGCGATCTGTCTCGGTCATATCGAGTACGGCCTGTTTGCCTCGCCACTCTATCTGACCAAGAAGGGAACCCCCTCCCACCCCAGCCAGCTGGAAGAACATGATCTCATCTACTGCTGGCCACACCAGCACTGGCAACTGACCGACAAGGATGGCCAGAACATCTGCATCAAACGCAGCGCCAAACTGACCGTCAACCAGACTCAGGCCGCCGTGCGCGCAGCCCGGCGTCATCTGGGGATAGTCAACGCCCCGCTGCACTATCTGAGCAGCTTCCTCCATGACGAGCAGCTGGTGCCGGTACTGACCGACTGGCAGACCGGCAATCGCCCCTTCTACATGTTGTGTTGCCAGCACCAGTTCGCCCCGTTGCGTGTTAAGATGTTCGCTGAATTTGTTGAGAAATACTCCGCACGCTATCGTAACCGGCAATGGGATAACCAATTTTCACAGGGTGACAACCTCCCACATTGCATCTGACTGTTAGCGGGCCACACTTATAGCAATCCTTGCCAACAGAGCCTGCCTAACGCCATGAATGTATTGATATGTGATGACTCCGGGTTCGCCCGCAAACAGCTGGCACGAGCGCTACCGGCTGACTGGAAAGTCGATTTGCACTATGCGGCGAATGGCCTTGAAGGGATCGAACAGGTGCTGATGGGCCATGGGGATCTCATCTTTCTCGATCTCACTATGCCTGAGATGGACGGTTACGGTGTGCTGGAGACCCTGAAACGGGAAGGACTACGCAGCAAGGTTTTCGTGGTCTCCGGAGATATCCAGCCTGAGGCCTATCAGCGGGTCATGGGGCTGGGGGCGCTCGATTTCATCAAGAAGCCCGCCGCCCCAGATACCCTGCTAGCCCTGCTCAAACAACATGGCTTCTGGAGTGCTTCATCGGGTAATCAGCCGAGTGCAGCCGAGCCCTTGCCAAGCGGCGTGGTAGCCGATGCAGGCGTCAAGATCACCCCCGAAATCCGCGATGTCTATCAGGAGCTGGCCAACGTCTCCATGGGTCAGGCCGCCGACTTGCTGGCTCGTCTGCTCAACGCCTTCGTGGTACTGCCCATCCCCAACGTCAACGTGCTGGAAGTATCAGAGTTGCATATGGCCCTCTCGGCCGCTGCGGATTCAGATACCCTCTCCGCCGTCTGTCAGGGGTTTATCGGAGCTGGGATCGCCGGTGAAGCGCTGATCCTGTTCCATGACTCCAGCTTCAAAGATTTGGCCAAGCTGATGAACCATCAGGGGACGCTGGATCGCACCGCCGAACTGGAGCTGTTGATGGATACCGCCAACGTGCTGATCGGCGCCTTCCTGCGCGGCTACGCCAACCAGCTCGACACTCCCTTTAGTCAGGGGCACCCGGTGGTGCTCGGCCAGCACAGACCCATCAACGAGCTGATCAACACCAACAAGAGTCGCTGGCGCCGCACGCTCGCCATCGAGATCAACTACCGGATCCAGGATTACGCGGTGCAGTGTGATCTGCTGCTGCTGTTTACCGAAGATTCCATCGCCACCATGAACAACAAAATCATGCACATGCTCTAGGAGTGACTATGGAAATCCGTGAATTTCATTGGCTGATGAACATAGTCCAGAACCTGGACGTAGGCCTGGTAGTGCTCGACAAGGAGTACAAGGTACAAGTGTGGAACGGCTTTATGGAGAGCCACAGCGGCCGACTGGCCAGTGACGTGCGCGATGGCGTACTGTTCGAGCTCTTCCCCGATGTGGACAGAGCCTGGTTCGAGCGCAAGGCCAACATGGTCTTCAAGCTCAACAACCGCGCCTTCAGTACCTGGGAGCAGAAGCCCTATCTGCTACGTTTCTCCAACTACCGCCCCATTACCGGCTCGGCCCCCCACATGTTCCAGAACCTGACGCTGGTACCACTGGCCGATTTCGGCGGTCAGGTGACCCACATCGCGGTGATGATCTACGATGCCACCGATGAGGCCATGCTGATGAACGGCCAGCGGCAGGCTTGAGCTTGCAGCAAATAACAGAGGGCGCCGCGGCGCCCTCTGTTATTTCGGTATGAACAGGTCTTGGTATAACCTCTACCTGACCAGCCGTCTCAACGCGCCCCGAGATACTCGGTGAAGGCGTCGATCACCTCTTCAATATCGTCATCGTTGATCTGCAGATGAGTCACCAGCCGCAGCTCGCCGTAACCGGAGAAGAGGATCCCCCGCTCCTTCATAAAAGCGAGCAGAGGGGCCGATTCCCCCTCACGCAGCCGCAGGAACACCATGTTGCTCTGCACCAGCGAGAGGTCGAGCTCGATGCCCGGCAGTGCAGCCAACCCTTCGGCCAGCCGTTTGGCACGGCGGTGATCATCGGCCAGACGGGTCACGTGCTGCTCGAGGGCAAACAGACCGGCTTGCGCCAGAATGCCCGCCTGGCGCATGCCGCCCCCCAGCATCTTGCGCAGTCGGCGCGCACGGGCGATGAAGTCGTGACTGCCCACCAGCAGCGAGCCCACCGGTGCGCCCAACCCCTTGGAGAGACAAATCGAGATGCTGTCAAATGGCGCGGCGATCACCTCGACCGGGGTCTCGCTGGCCACGGCGGCGTTAAAAAGCCGTGCGCCATCGAGATGGAGCTTCAAGCCACGTTCAGCAACAAATGCCCCCATCTCTTGCAGATAGGGGAGCGGCAGCACCTTGCCATTGTGGGTGTTCTCAAGACAGATGAGGCGAGTCTGGACGAAGTGGGCATCATCAGGGGCCAGCGCAGCCTTGATATCATCGAATGCCAGCGTGCCATCGCGCTGCATCGGCAAGGGTTGCAGGGCTACGGAGCCCAGCACGGCACTCCCCTGCGCTTCATAGCGATAGATGTGAGCGGCGTTGCCGAGGATGGCCCCCTCACCGCGCTGACAGTGGCTCATCACCGCCAGCAGGTTGGACATGGTGCCCGATGGCACAAATAGCGCCGCCTGTTTGCCCAGCAATCTGGCCCCATGGGCCTCCAGCGCGTTGACGCCCGGATCTTCACCATAGACATCGTCACCCACTTCGGCGTGGAGCATGGCTTGACGCATGGCGTCAGTAGGCTGGGTGACGGTGTCACTTCGTAAATCGATATAGCGCATGAGATCCCTCCTGAAACAGGAGAGTGACGTTAGCCATGCGCCCCTCGCTTGGCAAGGGGCGCATGAGCAGAATGTGAAGCCAATAGACGTCCGTAGAACCCGCAGGCGGGATTTACCAGGGCAGCGGCTGACCGTTGAGATCCAGTAGCTGGCCCGATTGAGTCAATGATAACCCCTTGATGAGATTGAGCAGTTTCACCGCCACCTCGGCAGGATCCTGCAATTGATCCGCGGGCAACTCGCTCAGAAAGGGGGTATTCATCGGGGAGTCCATCAAGCCGGGCGCAACGGCCACCACCCCTGCTTGCGGGAAACGTTGCGCCCACTCAAGGGCCAGGGTTTTCACCCCCATGTCGAGGGCCGCCTTGCTCATCCGGTAGCTGTAACGTCCCCCCTCCAGATTGGCGGTGATGGAGCCCGCCAGATCGGAGATGGCGCAGAGCCACAGCGGATGGTCATTGCCCATCAACCGGCTGAAACGGGCAGCCAGCGCCAGTGTTGGCCAGGCATTGGCCAGCAGGCTGTCGCACAGCCACTTGGGGTGCACCTCTTCGACCCGCCGCTCCGGCATAAAGCTGACGTCGTGCAACACGCCGATGGTATTGATCACAACGGTGGGAAGCGGATCGCAATCGTAGAGGGTAAACAAGGCATCGAACGAGATGGCATCGACATCTGGCAGCGGGAAGAAGTCCTCCATCTCGATCCCTTTGGGATAGTTGCGCCCGGCCAGCAGGAATGACTCCCCCCTTGCCATCAGCTCTCTTGCCAGCGCCGAGCCCAGCGCACCACTTCCGAGGATCAAGTAGCTCATCGCCCATTCCATGGAGACTTATCTTGCTTAGAGCGTATCAGAATAATCAACCGGCCGTGACACGACCAAAGGGTAATATGCTCCTCATCACGCTTCCCCCAGATGGCGGCCAAACTCCCGCGCCAGCGCCAAGTCGAGAAAACCGTCCGCTTTCTTGTGGGTGCGCAAAAACTGGTAATAGGCGAGCAGGATGACCAGTGCCTCCTCATCGGGCAGCCCCACCCCGGGTTGCTGCTCGCCCAGCAGTAGCTGCGCCGCTGCCAGTGCCTCCCTGTCGACCACTTCCGCCTGACGGTAGAGATAACCGCAGCCGGTTGCCAGCCACTCCAGCGAGCAGTTGGCCCCCATGGCGATCTGGTTGGCCCGCGCCAGGCCAGGCTCGGCTCCCTTCAAATATTTGCGGATCAGCGCTTCACTGAGCCCCACCTTGCGGGCAAACGCGCTCACGCTCATCTCCCCGATCAGGCTCTGCAAGCGCTCGGCAAATCCTTCCATCCAACTCTCTCTCCTACTTTGCGATCAGAACCAAAGTTCGAATCATGCCACTGCCCATTATTGCTTTGCCAGCCACATGAGGCCAAGATGCCCGCAGTCATCTATGTTGCACATCGTTTTCGCATCGTGTTTTTCAAGGAGTCAACCATGTCTGTATCCCGTGTCGCCCTGCATCCGCAAGGCCCCACCTTCTCTCGCCTCATCATGGGTTACTGGCGCCTGATGGAGTGGCAGCTCTCTCCGGCCGCTCTGCTCGATCTGATGAAATATCATCTGGATCTGGGGGTCACCACCATCGATCACGCCGATATCTATGGTGGCTACCAGTGCGAAGAGGCCTTTGGTCACGCCCTACGCCTCGAGCCTTCCCTGCGCAGCCGGATGGAGATCGTCACCAAGTGCGGTATCGCCCTCACCGCCAAGCCGGAGCATGCTCTCAACCACTACAACACCGGCAAGGACCATATCATCGCCAGCGCCGAGGCCTCGCTGCGCAAGCTCGGCACCGACCATCTGGACCTGCTGCTGATCCACCGCCCGGATCCCCTGATGAACGCAGATGAAGTGGCCGACGCCTTTATCACCCTGAAACAGGCGGGCAAGATCAAGCACGCCGGGGTATCCAACTTCACCGCCCGTCAGTTCGAGCTACTGCAATCGCGCCTCCCCTTCCCGCTGGTCACCAACCAGCTGGAGATCTCGCCGCTTCATCAGGAAGGGACCCTCGATGGTACTCTGGATCAGTGCCAGCAGCTTGGCATCAAGCCGATGGCCTGGTCATGTCTCGGCGGCGGCCGACTGTTCAGCGATGACGCCTATGCCCCGCTGCGTGCCGAACTGGAGCAGATCCGTCAGGAAGTGAGCGCCCAGACTATCGAGCAGGTGGTCTACGCCTGGGTAATGATGCTGCCAAGCCAGCCGCTGCCATTGATTGGCTCCGGCAAGCGGGAGCGGATTGCTGCCGCCGTGGCCGCCGAATCTGTCGAGCTTAACCGCCAGCAGTGGTTCCGCATCCGCAAGGCGGCGCTCGGTTACGACGTCCCCTGATCACAGCAAAACATTCAGAAACAAAAACGGCATGGGGGAAACCCATGCCGTTTTTCATTGCCGAGATTGCCGAGGCACCTTAGCGGTGGCGCTGTTGCGGGCGACCACGGGGAGCATCTGTCTTCGGTTTGGCCTGGTTGACGGTGATGGTACGGCCACCGACTTCAGTGCCATGCAGACCAGCGATGGCCTTCTCGGCATCACCATTGACCGGCATTTCAATAAAACCAAACCCCTTTGACTGGCCGGTATCGCGGTCGATGATGATATCAACCTTGTCGACCTGTCCAAACTGGCTGAACAGGGTTTTCAGTTCGTCGGCCGTCATCCGGTACGACAGATTTCCTACGTAAATCTTCATGCCATCCACTCTCGATTCAAGGTGCCTTCTCTATGCAATTCCCAGCATAACGGTAAGGGCACAACCCCTATGCCGGACCTGCCATGGCTTCATGCCGTGGCCTTCTCCACACTGTCGTCAAGTGATTGATCTCTTGGGTTAACAGTGCAGACAAGATCAATTCGAGTCATTGGCAGTATCTGAGCTTTGCCGGGAATTGTCGAGAAAATAGTCGACTCAGGCCGATTGCAGATCTGACAACCGTTGCGCCAGCATCCGGCGACCGTGCCAGGCCCGTTTAAAGCCGAAGCGATAGACAGACGGGCTCACCAGATGCAGCTCCCCTGCCTTGAGATCTAGCAAGGCCATGGCCGCCGCCAGCTCCTCTTCACTCAGCTGCAGATCGAGGCTGAAGTCGAGCCACTGGCCGTCGTGACCCACTCGCCGCTCCCGCTCGAGCGCCACCAGCTGGTTGCGGGGCAGCGCCAGCGCCTCATCCTTGTTGCCATTGAGCAGATAGATATGCTGTTCGTCCCACCCCAGCTCCGCCAGGCGCCAGGGCTGCCAGCTGCGGGGCAGCGAAACCATGATCCCGGTGATGCCACCAAAGACCACGCCCACCCAGTTGAGCAGCGCCATGGCGCCCCAGCCATCCCACAAGGAGGCCGCCACCACGCCCCAACTCACCAGCAACAGCAGAAAAATGACGCAGCGATAGCGAACCGCTGGCGGCATCAACAGCTGCACCTGCGAACCGGCAAGCAAGGATGTAATACGCATGAAAAGCTCCTGTCATCACGAAATGGCGCCATTGTGAATAGCCATCAGGATGCTGACAAGGGGGTTTTCTTTGTCATCCCCCTATAAAATCAATACCATGGCGTAAATGATTCTCAGTGGAACCCGCTTCTTGACCAGCTCGCAACCCTGTGTGCGCTTTTGTGGCGTCGACAAATTCTATGGCGACTTTCAGGCTCTTCATCACATCGATCTCACCATTGAACGGGGAGAGAAGTGGGTCATCTGTGGCCCGTCAGGCTCGGGAAAATCGACCCTGATCCGCACCATCAACGGGCTGGAGGGGATCGACGACGGCCAGCTGTTCCTGTTTGGCGAGCCGGTGACCCCTTCCTACCTGCGCCGCCTGCAAGGCCGGGTTGGCATGGTGTTTCAGCAGTTCAACCTCTTCCCCCATATGACGGTGCTGGAAAACCTGATGGTGGCGCCGGTGCATACCCTGGGGTTGCGCCCCCAGGAGGCCAAAGCCCGGGCGCTCGGTCTGCTCGAGCGGGTGCGCATTCAGGCTCAGGCCGACAAGTACCCTCACCAGCTCTCCGGCGGCCAGCAGCAGCGGGTCGCCATCGCCCGCTCCCTCTGCATGCAACCCGAGCTGATGCTGTTTGACGAGCCCACCTCCGCCCTCGACCCCGAGATGATCCGCGAAGTGCTCGATGTGATCCGCGAGCTGGCTGACGAGGGGATGACCCTGATCTGCGTCACCCACGAGATGGGCTTTGCCCGTCAGGTGGCGGATCGGGTGCTCTTTATGGACGAGGGCAAGATCATCGAGTCGGCCCCGCCCGCCCAATTGTTCAACGCCCCTCGGCACCCGCGCACCCGGGCCTTCCTCGAACAGGTGCTCAGCTATCATGGCTAGGCTCAATCGCCCCCGCCTGCTCGGCTGGCTGTCAGGCACTGTGATGCTCTCTGCGCTACTGGGCTGGGCGCTCTATAGCGGCGCTCGCCAGATGGGCTATGAGTGGCAGTGGCCGCGGGTGTTGCCCTTTCTCGGCGAATGGGATGAGGGAACCTTTTATGCCGGCCCCTTGCTAAACGGCCTGCTGGTCACTTTGCAGGTGGCGCTGCTCAGCCTGTTGGGCACGATGGCAGTCGGGGTGTGCGTGGTCAGCCTGCGGCTGCTCCCCTCCCGGCTCGGCCCATGGCTCGCCATCGCTTATCTGGCGCTGGTGCGCACCACGCCCCAGCTGGTGCAGCTCTATATTCTCTATTTCTTGCTGGGCCCCATGCTGGGATTGGCCCCCCTTGCCTGCGCCGTGTTGAGCCTCTCCCTCTATCAGGGGGCCTTCACCGCCGAGGTGTTGCGTGCAGGTGTACAGGCCATTCCCAAAGGACAGTGGGAGGCGGCCCACTCTCTTGGCTTGTCGCGAACCATCACCCTGCGCAAGGTGATCCTGCCCCAGCTGGTGCGCATCACCTTGCCGCCGCTGACCAACGAGCTGGTCTCCCTTATCAAACATTCGGCGCTGGTGAGTGTGATCGCCATCTTCGATCTGACCAACGAAGGGCGTACTCTGGTTGCCGATACATTTCTGACCTTTGAGGTGTGGTTTACCGTAGCTGCCCTCTATTTGCTGTTAACCCTGACGCTGTCAGCCTGTTCGCGGGCACTGGCCCGTCACCTGAATCCGGATCAACAAGGACGCTAACCATGAATCTGTCATTCAAGACCACCCTGTCGGGCGCAGCCCTGCTGCTGGCAAGCCTGCTCACTCCGGCACTGGCAGAAACTGCCCCCTCCGACACCCAAGCACAGATCGAGCAGAGCGGTACCCTGCGGGTCGGCATGTCCACCTTCGCCCCCTGGGCGATGCGCGACAAGCAAGGGGCGCTGATCGGTTTTGAGATTGACGTGGCCCGTCGCCTCGCCACAGATAACGGCTGGCAGGTAGAGTTCGTGCCTACCGCCTGGGATGGCATCATCCCCTCCCTGCTGGCGAAAAAATATGACGTCATCATCGGCGGCCTCACCATCACCCCCGAGCGGGAGAAGAGCGTGCGCTTCACCCAGGCCTACTCCCATTCGGGGGTGCAGCTGGCCGCCTCCAGCACCCTGGCCAAAGAGAAGAAAACCGTGGCGGACTTCAACCAGCGCGGGGTGATCCTGGCGGTACGTCGTGGCGCCTCACCGGTACAGGTGGCAAAAGAACACTTCCCCAAGGCCACCCTGCGCCAGTTCGATGACGAGTCACAGGTATTTCAGGAGGTGCTGAACGGCCGCGCCCACGGCGCCCTCTCCTCTTCCCCGAAACCCGAGCAAGAGGCGCTGCGCCACCCGAATGCCCTCTTTATGCCGTTTGCCGAGCCGTTGGCACAAGGCGATGAAGGCTTTGCCCTGCGCAAGGGGGATGATGCCCTGGCTGAGCAGTTCAACGAGTGGATCGCCGCCCGTCAGGCCGATGGCTGGCTCAAGGCGCGCCATGACTACTGGTTCAAGTCGCTGGCGTGGGAAGCACAGGTCGCTAACCCCTGATGCTGATTGCTCTAAAAGAGACCATCCGGCGCATCATCCGTGGGCCATGTCGGAACATCAACTGGCTGGATGGGGCGATCGCCCTGATCCTGCTGCTGGCTGGCCTCTGGCTGGCCAGCCGCCTGCACATAGGGGTGGCCTATCAGTGGCGCTGGCATGAAGCCTTCGACCTGCTGTTCACCCCCGGCCCTCACGGCGAGTTGCCCTACTTTTTCAGCGGTCTGCTCACCACCTTGCGCATCGCCCTGCTCGGCATGGTGCTGGCGCTGCTGCTCGGCACTGCGCTGGGGGTAGCCGCCTTCAGCCGCCGCCCCTGGCTGGTGATGCCCGCGACCCTTTTTATCCAGCTGATCCGCAATCTGCCGCCGCTGGTCTTTATCTTCATCTTCTACTTCTTTATCGCCAACCAGCTGCTGCCTTCGAGCGGCCTCTCCCGCTGGCTCGGCACCGTATCACTCTCCCCGTGGCAAGAGGCGCTGTTTGGCCCACCAGCCCGCTGGGAGAACCTCATCTCAGGCACCCTCTGCGTTGGCATGATCAGCGCAGCCTTCGTCGCCGAGATCGTCCGCGCCGGGCTGGCCGCCATCCCCCGTGGTCAGTGGGAGGCGGCGCAGAGCCTCGGGCTCTCTCCCTGGGTGCGGCTGCGCCATGTGATCCTGCCGCAGGCCATGCTGCTGATGCTGCCCCCACTCACCGGCCAGCTCATCGCGCTGGTGAAGGATACCGCCATCGTTTCCCTTATCTCGGTGCAGGAGCTCACCTTCGTCGGTACCGAGATGGCCAACTCCAGCGGACTGGTCTACGAGATCTGGCTGCTGGTAGCCGCAGCCTATTTATTTATATGTTTGAGTCTGTTCGTATTGCTGAGCCGACTCGAAGCAAGACAAGGAGCACGCACATGCTGACGTCCCTGTTGCTGGCGACCGTATTGCAAGCGGAAGCCATTGGCGGTTATGCCGCCGGTTGCCTGAAAAACGGCGTATCCCTGCCCCTCGAAGGGCCGGGTTATCAGGTGATCCGCACCAAGCGGCTACGCTACTACGGCCACCCCGACCTCATCCACTATCTGCAAGCGCTGGCCAACCAGACCCGCATGGCCGGGCTGCCGGATCTCTATATCGCCGATCTGGCGATGGCCCGTGGCGGCTCCTTTACCTCCGGCCATCGCAGCCATCAGACCGGACTTGATGCCGATATCTGGTTTCGCATGGCCAACCGCCCCATCAGCAAATGGGAGCAGGATGCCCCCAAGGAGTGGGCGCTGATCGACGAACCCAGCTACAAGATGTTACCGGGCCGCTTTGGCCCCCAGCAGCTCACCCTGCTGCGGCTTGCGGCCAGCAAACCCGAGGTGGCCCGCATCTTCGTCAATCCGGTGATCAAATCCGCGGTCTGCCAACAGGCTGGTAACGAACCCTGGGTCGCCAAGCTACGCCCCTGGGTGGGCCACTTCAGCCACTTCCACGTGCGGCTGCGCTGCCCGGTGGGCAGCCCCGATTGTGAACCCCAGGCTCCCATTCCGCCCGGCAATGGCTGTGGGGAAGAGCTGGCCTCCTGGCTCAAAGACAAGCCCCAGTTGCCCAAGGTCTCCGGCATCAACAAGCGACCTGAGCTACCTGCGCGTTGTGGCAACTGACCCCAAGCTGGTATGGTGATGCACTCTTGGTAGTACACCATCCATGGCGCACTATCGACTCGAAATATCAAAGGAGAACAACAAGATGGCCACATCACTCTGGCGCAGAACCACGCAGAGCCTGTTGACCCTGACCCTGCTGCTCGGCCTGACCGGCTGCGGCATGAACAACATTCCGACCCTGGATGAGCAGGTCAAGGCGAGCTGGGGGCAGGTGGAAAACCAGTATCAGCGCCGTGCCGATCTCATTCCCAATCTGGTGGCAACCGTCAAGGGCTACGCCAGCCATGAGCAGGAGACCCTAAAGGCGGTCACCGATGCCCGTGCCCGGGTCGGCAGCGTGCAGGTGAGCGATCCTGCCCAGCTCAAGGAGTTTGAAGCGGCGCAGAACCAGCTCTCCAGCGCCCTCTCCCGCCTGATGGTGGTGGTAGAACGCTACCCCGAGCTGAAAGCGGATCAGCAGTTCCTTGCCCTGCAGGCTCAACTGGAAGGAACCGAGAACCGCATCTCGGTGGCACGCCGCGACTATATCGAGGCGGTGCGCCAGTTTAATACCGAGATCCGCACCTTCCCCGGCGTTATCTGGTCCAAGCTGCTCTACTCGGATCTGGAAGCCAAACCCAGTTTCAGTGCCAAACCCGGTGCCGATGAGGCGCCCAAGGTCAGCTTCCAATGAAGATGATGCTGCGCTGGTTTCTTCCCTGTCTGCTGCTCTGGGCCACTGCCCTGCAAGCGGCACCCGACTTCCCGACGCTGAGCGGACGGGTTGTGGATGAAGCCAGTCTGATGTCCCGCAAACAGGCCCATCAACTGACCCAGCAACTGGCGGCCTTTGAAAAACGCAGCGGCATCCAGCTGGTGGTGGTCTCTGTCGACAGCCTCGATGGGGAGACTATCGAGGAGTACGGCTACCAGCTCGGTCGCCACTGGGGGATCGGCCAGAAAGGCAAAAACAATGGCGTGCTGTTGCTGATCGCCCAGGATGAGCGCAAGGTTCGCATCGAGGTGGGCTATGGATTGGAAGGCGCCCTGCCCGACGCCATCGCCGCCAACATTATCCATGGCCGCATCCTGCCCGCCTTCAAGCGCGGCGATATGGTGGCCGGGATCATGGCGGGCAGCCAGAGCATCATGAAGGCACTCGCCGGAGAATATCAGCCGGTCGAGCAGCCAAAGAGTGACAAGGGTGGCGGCCCCTGGCTGTTTATTCTGGTGGTGATTGCGATGATCGTGCTCCACAACCTGCGCGGGGGTGGCGGCGGTGGGCCGGGAGGACGACGTCGGTCGGCCTACATGGCCGGTGGATTGGGTGCCGGCTCCTTTGGTGGTCGCTCCGGCGGCGGATTCAGCGGTGGCGGCGGCAGTTTTGGCGGCGGCGGAGCCTCCGGTGGCTGGTAACAGGGATTAAGAGACAACGACATGATTTCCAAACAGTTTTATCACACGCTTCAGGCCAGGGTCAGACAAGCCGAACAGGCAACGGATGCCGAACTGGTGACCGTGCTGGCCCCGGCCAGCGATGGCTATCGCTACATTCCCACCCTCTGGGCGGCGCTGCTGGCGATGCTCACCCCGCTGCTGGTGTTCCAGCTCGGCTTCTGGCTAGGCTGGTACGAAATCCTGCTGGTCCAGTGGTCGGTCTGGCTGCTGCTGAGCCTGCTGTTCCACTGGACCCCCATCAAGATGCGGCTCATCCCGAAGAAGGTTCGCCAGCACCGGGCGGCCCTGATGGCCCGCCTGCAATTTGTCGAGCAAGGGCTGCACCGCACCCGCGACCGGCTCGGGGTGCTGATCTTCGTCTCAGCCGCCGAGCACTATGTAGAAATACTGGTGGATGACGGCATCGCCCAGCATATCGACAACGGCCAGTGGCAGGAGATCATCGACGACTTCGTGGCGCGAGTGCGCAACAAGGAGATCGAACAGGGTTTTCTGGAGTGCGTGGAGCGCGTTAGTGCCATTCTGACCGATGCCTTCCCGGCCACCCGGGATCAAAACGAGCTGCCGGACAGTCTGATCATCCTCGACAAGCCCTGATCCGGTTTAAAAAACCGGCATTCTGCGCAAGGGTTAGGCATTCGGAAAAGATTATGAAAAATAAGGGGAAAAGAGGTTGACCCACACAGTCCTTTCCCCTAAATTACGCCCCGTTCCAGCGCAACAGCGCAGTGAACGAAAATTTGGTGAGGTGTCCGAGTGGCTGAAGGAGCACGCCTGGAAAGTGTGTATACGGCAACGTATCGAGGGTTCGAATCCCTCCCTCACCGCCAAATTAAAAAAACCGACCTCAGGGTCGGTTTTTTGCTTTCCGGAAAACACAAACATCGGTGCCGACAACGGCAACAACGACAAAAACAGGTGAGCACTCTCGCCAGACCATCGCCTGTATGAGCAACACCTCCCCGGCACTTCCCATGGAGCAGCTGGTTGGGCATGGGCTTGCTCATCGCCGTTGTGTCATTAGCCGGCATGCCCCCCTTTTCTAACGCTCAGCGACGGGTACCCAGCAAACCACCCTCAGGGCGATGGTGAGGCATGCCACGTCGGCGTCATCTATCTCCTCAGCATGACAGCTTTATGGCAGCCTGAGCGCTCACCACAAGGTTCTGAGCACAGTTTTCCTGTTATCCTCGGCGCACCAGCACCTTACCGCCTCGCGAGAGGCTGGCACAAAAAAAGGCCGCTCAATGAGCGGCCTTCTTCATAACGGGATCAGCAATCAGCTTTCGCGGCGCTTGCCACCGAATTTGCGATCTTTGTTGAAACCACTTTCGCGGCGATCCTTGTTGAACGGACGGTCACCCTGCGGACGGCGATCCTTGTTGAAAGGACGGTCGCCACGGAACGGACGATCACCGCGCGGCGGACGGCTGCTGGTGTTGCCACCGGCCGGCACCTCGGTGTAGCGAGTGATCTGCAGCGGACGCTGGCAAACACGGGCTTTCTTGATCACTTCCAGCACATCGGCGCTAATGCCCTTGGGCAGGTCAACGGTGGAGAAGTCGTCAGCGATGTCGATGTTGCCGATGAAGCGGCTCTCGATATTCGCTTCGTTGGCGATGGCGCCCACGATCTGGCCCGGCTTGACGCCGTGATGGGCACCCACGTCGACACGGTAGCGCTCCATCTCCACGTCCGGGTTGTCTTTCAGCGGACGCGGCTCCAGGGACGGCATGCGACGGGCCGGACGATCGCCACGGTCACCGAAGTCACGACCGCCGCGATCGTTGAAGTCACGACGCTCGAAGCCACCACGATCGTTGCTGTTGTTGAACAGCGGATCCGGGATGGAGTCATCCAGCAGCAGCGGTTGGTCGCCCTGTACCAGCTTGGCCAGTGCGGCAGCCAGCTCCAGCGGATCGGCAGAATCTTCTTCGATCAGCTCGTTTACCAGGTTGTGGTAGATCTCGAGCTCTTCGCCCATCATGGTTTCGCGGATGCGCTCTTTGAACTTGGCCAGACGATGCTGGTTGATGTCCTCGGTGCTCGGCATCTTCATCGGCTCGATGGCCTGACGGGTTGCGTGCTCGATGGCGCGCAGCATGCGGCGCTCGCGCGGAGCCACGAACAGGATGGCCTCGCCCTTGCGACCGGCACGACCGGTACGGCCGATACGGTGAACGTAGGATTCGGTGTCGTACGGAATGTCGTAGTTCACTACGTGGGTGATACGCTCAACGTCCAGACCACGGGCAACCACGTCGGTGGCGATCAGGATGTCCAGCTGGCCCTGACGCAGCTTGTCAACGGTACGCTCACGCAGCTTCTGCGGGATGTCACCGTGCAGCGCTTCACAGGCGTGGCCACGTGCGGCCAGCTTGCCAGCCAGCTCTTCGGCAGCGTTCTTGGTACGTACGAATACCAGCAGGGCTTCGTAGGATTCCACTTCCAGCAGGCGGGTCATGGCGTCCAGCTTGTGCAGACCGGTTACCTGCCAGTAACGCTGGCGAATAGTGGTAGCGGTAGCAGTCTTGGAGGCGATCTTGATCTCTTTGGGCTGCTTCAGGTGCTTCTGGGCCACGCGACGGATCTGCTCCGGCATGGTGGCAGAGAACAGAGCAACCTGACGAGAGCTCGGGCACTGCTCCATGATCCAGTCCACGTCGTCGATGAAGCCCATACGCAGCATTTCATCAGCTTCGTCCAGTACCAGAGCTTTCAGGCCGGAGAGATCCAAGTTCTTGCGACGGATCAGATCCATCACGCGGCCCGGAGTACCGACGACAACCTGGGCACCACGACGCAGGGCGCGGGTCTGGGTTTCGTAGGAGGCACCACCGTAGATCGGCAGCACGTGGAAATCAGGCATGTGGTGTGCATAGCGTTGGCACGCTTCAGCCACCTGCAGCGCCAGTTCGCGGGTAGGCGCCAGCACCAGGATCTGGGTGTTGCGGTTACCAGCTTCCAGACGAGACAACAGAGGCAAGGCAAAAGCAGCGGTCTTCCCTGTACCGGTTTGCGCCTGCCCCAGCAGATCGTGTCCCGCCATCAGGTGGGGAATTGCTGCGGCCTGGATCGGTGACGGGCGCTCATAGCCCACGTCCTGCAGCGCTTTCAATACAGGCGCGGCCAGTCCAAGCTCACTAAAAAGGGGCAGTTGTTCGGTATCAGACATAGATTCTTCCAGATTAAGGCAGGCGGCTAACACCGCGGAATAGCAAAAAGGCGGCGATTATAGCGCCACTTTGTTCTGCTGTCTTGAAAAATGTGATAAGCCTCTCAAGACGTTGGCAATTATAGAGGGATCTGGCGAGTATGGCTTGCTTATTTTGCACTCATAGTGCGTTATTGCAGATCACTCCTCGCTGGAGTCCTTGCCCCGCTTGTGTTTGAGCACCGCCATGGTCAGTCGGCTGGTGCACAATAAACGCTCACGTTCGTCCCGAATTTCAATCTGCCACACCTGAGTTGTTGCTCCCAGATGGAGCGGCGCGCAACGCCCGGTCACCACCCCTTCCCGTTTGGCCCGCAGATGGTTGGCATTCACCTCCAACCCCACACAGTAGCTATCTGGCCCCACAGCCATATTGGCGGCAATCGATCCCAAGGTTTCCGCCAGCACCACGGATGCGCCGCCATGCAGCATGCCAAGGGGCTGGTGCGTACGGTGATCCACCGGCATGATCGCTTCCAGCCAATCGGAGCCAAAAGCCGTGTAGACGATATCGAGATGGGCCATCAGGGTGTTGCGAGAGGTGGCGTTGAGCCCCTCCAGACTCATGGGTTTACGCCAGATGGGCGCAATATCGTGACTCATTGCGAGCAGACTCCTTATGTAAGCGATGAATGCGTACCGATATGAGTGAAACGCCCTCCATCGACAAAATGGTTCGGTTATATGAGTTGTTGGTTACCGGGTGACATGTTAACAACGCAGCCCCGACTCGGAACTGCGTGTTACACAATCATGCCCTTAAGCGGGATGTCACCAGGGGTAGGTAACGCCGGGCCACTCAGCCCAGGGCACTTCTCGCCCCGGCAAGCGGGGGTCTGGCCACTGCCACACCTTGGCGAGCCAGTCGCGCAGCTGAATCTCCAGCTCCTCATCCGTGATTGGCGCCTCGGCCACCTTCCAGAAGAAGAGCTCCACCGCTACCTCAGGCAACACCGAGGGGTAGAGATAAACCCCGCCCCAGAATTGCGGCTCCCGATCCGGGCTCCAGAGGCCATAGGCAAAGGAGCGCTTGGCCAGAAACTCCGACTGCTGCCACTCCAGATCCCCTTCGTGCTGGCTCAGGCTGAAGTTGGCGGAGGGCCAGATATCATTCGGGCGAAACAGCTGATGGAGCTGCTCACGCTCGCGCAGGATGGCGACAAACTCCACCACCGCCTGAGCGGGGGTGGCGGGTAATAGCAAGAAACGCGGGTGCCGATAGGCCTTCGGCACCCGAAACCGCTTGGGAAACGTCAGCATCAGAGCAGCTCCAGCAGGGCTTGCAATGGATGTTTGAGCTTTTCCCCCTCCATCCGCTTGACCTGACTGCGGCACGAATAGCCGGTCGCCAGACAGCGCGCTTTGGGTAGACGGGCTAGCGGGTCAGCCCAGCTCAACCCATAAATGCCCTTGGAGTTCTCCACCTGTTTGACGTCGTGACCATAGGTGCCCGCCATACCGCAGCAACCCACAGAGACTGGCTGCAAGCTGGCCCCGAAGCGGCCAAACAGGGTGCTCCAGTCGCCGTGAGTGGAGGGCTTGGCGGTCTTCTCGGTGCAGTGGGCAAAGAGATACCAGGGCTCGCCCCCCTCCTCGCTCTTGGTCTTGTCAGTGCGAGCAGGCAGTTGATCTGCCGGCAGCGAGAGCAGCCACTCCTGCGGCAACAACACCTGAAAATCACCGCGGGCCGACCCCAGCGCCTTGGCATACTCGTCGCGATAGCAGAGCACCATGGCCGGATCCACCCCCACCATGGGAATGCCAAGCGCCGCCACCTTGTTGAGGAACTGGGCGCTGTTGGCCGCTGTACGGGCAAAGGCGCGCAGGAACCCCTTGATATGCTGGGGTTTACCGTTGGGTTTAAAGGGCAGCAAGTAGGGCTGGAAGCCGAGCTTGCTGGCGAGTTTCACCAGGTCGCGCACCACAGGGGCGTCGTAATAACTGGTGAAGGGATCCTGCACGATGAGCACCACCTGCTTGCGCTGCTCGACGCTCATCCGCTCCAGTCCCGGCAGATCAAAATAGCGGGCACGGTTATCGTGCAGGCTCTCGGCAAGGGTCGGCACTGAGAGCAGCGGCACATCCACCATGCCGATGCTCTTCTCGGTCGCCTTCTGGGCCCACTCTTTTTCGAGGAAAAAGTTGACCAGCTTCGGCGCCTTGGCAAGCAACGGCGCATAGCTCTCCACCGTGCCGACGAAGTAATCCTTGGGGGCGCGCAGGTAGCGGCCATGATAAAGCTGCATAAAGCGGGCGCGAAAATCGGGCACATCCACCTTGATCGGGCACTGGCTGGTGCACGCCTTGCAGGCCAGACAGCCAGCCATCGCCTCCATCACCTCGTGGGAGAAGTCATACTCGCCGCGCTGTTTGGCCCAGCTGTTGCGCACCTTGTCCACCAGCTGTTTAAAGCGCACACCACCGGATTGCAGCGCCACCTCTTCCGCCAACGGGTCGAAGCCCTGCTCTGCCAGCTGACGCAACCATTCACGCATCAGGCCCGCCCGCCCCTTGGGGGAGTGGCGACGATCACGGCTGATCTTGACCGAGGGGCACATGGGGGAGTCGGTCTCGAAGGTGAAGCAGAGACCGTTGCCGTTGCAATCCATGGCGCGGGTGTAGCTGGTGCGCACCGCGAGCGGGATCTGGCGATCATACTTGCCGCGTTTGGGGCCATCCACCGACACCAGCTCGGCGCCGCTACCATAGGGGATACAGATCTTGCCCGGGTTGATGCGGTTGCCCGAGTCGAATACCCCCTTGACCCGCTGCAGCTCTTCCCACAGTTCGCCAAAGAAGGCGGGGCTGTATTCGGAGCGAAAGCCCTTGCCGTGCTCGCCCCACATCAAGCCGCCATATTTGGCAGTGAGCGCTACCACCTGATCGGAGATGCGGCGCAGCAGCACCTCCTGCTCGGGATCGCACAAATCGAGCGCCGGGCGCACGTGCAGCACACCGGCATCAACGTGGCCAAACATGCCGTAGTCGAGGCCGTGGGCATCCAGCAGAGCGCGAAACTCCATGATGAAATCGGCCAGTGACTCTGGCGGCACGGCGGTATCTTCGGTGAAGGCCACCGGCTTCTTGCGTCCTTCGGCGTTGCCCAGCAGCCCCACCGACTTCTTGCGCATGGTGTAGATGGTCTCGATGCTCGGCAGGTGGTCACACACCTGATAGCCGATGATCCCCGCCTCCCCCTTGGCGAGCAGATTGTCGATACGGCGGCAGAGCTCCGCCACCTTGGCCTTGTGTTCTGCCTCATCGGTGTCGGCAAACTCGACAATGTTGAGTCCCTGCAGATCCTTGCCGGGCACATCCTGAATAAGTTCTTTCACCGAATGCCAGATGATGTCGGCGCGGGCCAGCCCGAGCACCCGGGAGTCCACCGTCTCCACCGAGAGAGCCTGCGCCTGCACCATAAAGGGGGCATTGCGCAGGGCGGAGGGGAAGCTGTCGTACTTGACGTTGACCAGGGTGCGGTAGCGCGGGATGGGGGTGATATTGAGTTTGGCTTCGGTGATAAAGCCCAAGGATCCTTCCGAGCCGCACAGCACCCGACTCACATCCAGCGTATCGGTATCGGGTTGATAGAGGTGCTTGAGATCGTAGCCGGTCAGAAAGCGGTTGAGCTTGGGGAAGGTCGCCTCGATGTCGGCGCGGCGCTCCTTGCCGATACGATAGAGGGTGCGATAGATCTCCCCTTCCCGATTCTCCAGCGCCAACTTGTCGGCCAGTCGCTCACCGGTCAGCGGCTCGGTCGCCATGATGTCACCGTTCTCCAGCACCGCCTTGAGACCCAGCACGTGATCCGAGGTTTTACCGTAAACGAGGGACCCCTGCCCCGAGGCATCTGTGTTGATCATGCCCCCTAAGGTGGCGCGGTTGGAGGTGGAGAGATCCGGCGAGAAGAAGTAGCCATGGGGCTTGAGATAGGCGTTGAGCTGGTCTTTCACCACCCCGGCCTGGGCGCGCACCCACCCCTCTTCCAGATTAATTTCCATGATCTGGTTCATATAACGGGAGAGATCGACGATAATGCCGCCGCCCAATGACTGACCATTGGTGCCGGTACCGCCAC
This sequence comes from Aeromonas sp. 604176, assembly GCF_049170755.1. Lineage (NCBI taxonomy): Bacteria > Pseudomonadati > Pseudomonadota > Gammaproteobacteria > Aeromonadales > Aeromonadaceae > Aeromonas > Aeromonas sp. 604176. The sequence goes on along the minus strand of NZ_JAAKNE010000005.1, from coordinate 42,316 downwards.
CGCGAGGGAAAAAACTCAGAGTGTGGTACGCCGGCTCTGCGGCCAGCTTGAGCATTGCTGCTATGTCGTCCGCACTGCGCGGATAGAGAACCGCCTGAGGTACTACCTGATAGACGCTGTTATCCGTCGCCATCGCCAACCGGCTTGCATAAGACTTTTCGATATCACCACGAAATGCGCTGCGCTCTAGCAACTCAAGAAACTGCAGGGTTGCGGGTGACAAACTGTCCTGGTAATCGAGTCTCGGGATCATGAATCCTTGTTCCCATCCTTTGCTTGATGCCGGCACGCCGGCGACAACGACTGGCCAGCCGCCTGTCAATGGCAGTCAGGCCAGTCCGCTCACATGTGAGCGGGCAGTATATCAGCTAGAAAACCGCTTGCGCTTGGCAATATTCACCATTTGAAAGGAGGACTTTTATGGCTCACCACAGCCATGTTATCAGTACGCTGGTCACCACCGAAAAACAGGCGCTTACCCTGTCGCTGTTCGGTTGTATCACCTTTGCCATCTTCGGCATCGGCTACGGCCTCTTCGTCGGTTCCAACGCCATCATGCTCGATGGTATCTTCACCCTGTTCAGCATGGGCATGACAGGCCTCGGTCTTGTTACCGCCTATCTCGTTACCCGCCCTTCCGATGCGCGCTTCCAGTATGGCTACGCCCACTTCGAGCCCATCACCAACGTCATCAATGGCACCATTATTCTGCTGCTCTGCCTTGGCGCTCTCTATAGCGGCATCACCACCCTGCTGGATGGCGGACGGGAGATCGATCTCGGCCACGCCCTCATCTATGCCGCCGTCTCCACCTTCTTCTGCGCCATCATCTATCGCATCGAAGCCCAGGTCGCCGAGCAGGTAGACTCCGAGCTGGTGCGGGTCGACTCCAAAGAGTGGCTGGTGGATACCCTGCTCAGCGCCACCCTGCTTATCGGTTTCGTGGTCGCCATCGGCCTCGATGCCATCGGCTACGGCCAATACAACCGCTACATAGACCCGGTGCTGGTCTCGCTACTGGCCCTCTGTGCCACCCTCATTCCCATCAAGGTGCTCGGTCGCAACCTGCGGGAAGTGTTGAAGATCGCTCCCAAGGGGGATGTGCCACGGCAAGTCGAACAGGAGATCGAAGCGCTGCGCCAGCGCCACGGCATAGAGTGCTACAGCCATCTGGCCAAAAGCGGTCGCCGCTTCGATCTGGAATTGAACATTCTGGTGGCGCCGGGTCAGGAGTGGCCCGTCGAACGTCAGGATGCCCTGCGTCAGGAGCTCTGGTCTCGCCTTGGCGACACCCTTGGGGATGCCTGGCTGTCGGTCTGTTTCACCCGCGAAAAGCGCTGGTTGTAACGACCGCACGGGGGAGAGCGGCACCGCTGCCTCCCCCTGTCGCATCACAACCCCATCACGCCTCGCTGACGCTGCTCTTGCCAAATTGGCGCCAGCCGCTATCATCAGGGCTCATTTTTCACCCGAGGTTTTATTGCCCATCATGGACAATCCCCGAAGTTGCCCTTCGTCTCTCTCTGTCAAAGCCTATCTTTTTCTGCTTAATCAGCGCCTCTGAATAACACCTTTGCCTTGCTGTTACTGCGGCCATCGCGCGCCGTGATCACTCTCTGCTCTGTCTGTTTTTATTGAGGTCATACAATGGAATTGCTGCTGGATCCCCATATCTGGATCGGTCTGTTTACCCTGATCATTCTGGAAATCGTGCTGGGGATCGACAACCTGGTCTTTATCGCCATTCTGGTGAAAAAACTGCCTCCCGCCCAGCGGGACAAGGCACGCGTCATCGGCCTGTCGCTGGCCCTGCTGATGCGACTTGGACTTCTGAGCGTCATGTCATGGCTGGTCACCCTGACCACCCCGATTTTGCACCTGTGGGATCACCCCTTCTCCGGTCGGGACCTGATCCTGATGGGGGGCGGCCTGTTCCTGCTGTTCAAGGCCACCTCCGAGCTACATGAGCGGCTGGAAGCCAAACCCCAGGATGACGGCCCTGTCGGCGCCTACGCCAGCTTCGGCGTGGTGATCGCCCAAATTCTGGTGCTCGATGCGGTCTTCTCGCTCGACTCCATCATCACCGCCGTCGGCATGGTGGAACACCTTGGCGTCATGATGGCCGCCGTGACCATCGCCATGGTGGTGATGGTGCTCGCCTCCAAGCCGCTGACCCGCTTCGTCAACGCCCACCCGACCGTGGTGGTGCTCTGCCTGAGCTTCCTGCTGATGATCGGCTTCAGCCTGGTGGCGGAAGGATTCGGCTTCCATATTCCGAAGGGTTACCTCTACGCGGCCATCGGCTTCTCGGTGCTGATCGAGTTTTTCAACCAGCTGGCCCAGCGCAGCGCCATGCGTCACGAATCCAAACAGCCGCTGCGCGAGCGCACCACAGCCGCCATCTTCAAATTGATGGGCAGCAAGGCCTATCAGGATCAGCCGGATGACGATCTGGATGCCCCGGCCGTAGCGCCGGTGAGCTTTGGCGAGGAGGAGCGCTATATGGTGACCGGCGTACTGTCGCTGGCCGAGCGCTCCATTCGCACCATCATGACCCCGCGCTCGGAGATGGCCTGGATCGATATCAACGACTCCAGCGACGAGATCCGCGCCCTGCTGCAGCGCGAGCCCCACAGCCTCTTCCCCATCTGTGACGGGGATCTGGACGAGGTGATCGGAGTGGTCAAGGCGCGGGACCTGCTGTTTGCCTTGAACGAAGGGCAATCCTTGAGCGAACTGGCCAAGCAGAACGACCCCATTATCGTGCCGCAGACCATCAACGTGATCCGCCTGCTGGCGGAGCTGCGCAAAGCCAAGGGGAGCCTTATTCTGGTCTCCGATGAGTTTGGCGTGATCCAGGGGCTGGTCACCACCCACGATCTGCTGGAGGCCATCGTCGGCGAGCTGCCGGACGAAGACGAAACCCCGGATATCGTGCGCGATGGCGAAGGGTGGCTGATCAACGGCAGCACCAACATCCATCATGTGGAGCAGGTGCTGGAGCATGAGGGGCTGGTGAGCGAGAGCGATGAATACGTGACCCTGGCGGGCATGCTGCTCTCCCACTTCGGCACCCTGCCCACCCCGGGCCAGCAGTTGCAACTGCAGCAACTCAACTTCGAGGTGATCGAGGTGAGCGAGCGGCGCATCGAGCGGGTGAAAGTGATGCCCGCCACGGCTTGAGCCTGCCACCAGCAGAATACAGAAGAGGGCCAGACGGCCCTCTTTTTTATGCTTCAACTTTATGCCTCAACGCCTCTTTCCCGACGGTTTGCACTGATTGCTGCATCGATTGCTGCATCAAGCACAATTCTCTTGTGCAATTACCCCCCTTTTTCACAACAAGATGGCGGCATAAAGTGGCCTCACTTCCACCATGAGGAACTCAAGATGAGCCACGATCACCTGTTCTGCCCGCTGCGCCTCGGCCAGCTGCACCTTGCCAACCGCATCGTCATGCCCCCCATGACCCGCTCCCGTGCCAGTCAGCCCGGTGATGTGGCCAACGCCATGATGGCCAGCTACTACGCCCAGCGCGCCGAGGCGGGCCTGATCATCAGCGAAGGCACCCAAATCGACCCCATGGGCAAGGGCTATGCCTGGACGCCGGGCATCTACAGCGCCGAGCAGATCGCTGGCTGGAAGCTGGTGACCGATGCCGTGCACGCCAAGGGGGGCACCATCTTCGCCCAGCTCTGGCACGTGGGCCGCGTCACCCATCCGGATAACATCGGCGGCGCCCAGCCCATCTCCGCTTCAGCCCTGCCCGCAGTGGGCGTCAAGGTGTTCGTCGATAACGGCAGCGATGCGCCGGGCTTTGTCGAGACCGTCACTCCGCGCGCCATGACCCGGGCCGATATCGATGCGGTGGTGGGCCAGTTCCGTCAGGCGGCCCGCAACGCCATCAGCGCCGGTTTTGACGGCATCGAGCTGCACGCCGCCAACGGATATCTGATCAACCAGTTCCTCGACTCCGAATCCAACGCCCGCACCGACAGTTATGGCGGATCGCTGGAAAACCGGCTGCGCTTCCTCAAGGAGGTGACAGAAGCGGTTAGTAGCGAGATCGGGGCTGACCGGGTAGGGGTGCGTCTTGCGCCGCTCACCACCCTCAACGGCACCGTGGATGCCAACCCGCAGGAGACCTATCTGGCCGCCGCCCGCCTGCTGGGCCAGCTCAACGTGGTCTACCTGCACATCGCCGAAGCGGACTGGGACGATGCCCCCCTGATGCCGGAGAACTTCAAGCAGGGTCTGCGCGATGCCTTCCCCAACACCCTGATCTATGCCGGCAAATATGATGGCGAGCGGGCGCGCGCCGCCCTCAAGGCGGGCTGGGCCGACATGATTGGCTTTGGCCGCCCCTTCGTCGCCAACCCGGATCTGCCGGAACGGCTGCGCCACGGCTATCCGCTGGCTCCCCACGATCCGGCCACCCTGTTTGGCGGTGGCGAGAAGGGGCTGACCGATTACCCCGTCTATCAGGCCGAGGACGCAGCAGCCAGCCGCTGATTGCCAATGGCCAACCGGCCACGTAAAGCAGGCCCCACAGGTTGGGGCCTGCCGTATTGTTGCGCATTAGCAACAGTGATATGACTGACCGAATCACTGTTGCAATGATCTCGTTGTTCTCTCCCCTCGCTTTCACAAGGAGTCATCATGAATCACACCCAAGCCTGGTGCTGGCATGCCCCCGGTGAACCGACCCAGCTTACCCTCGCCGATCTGCCCCTGGCACCGCTCGCCCCTGACGAGGTACTGGTGGCAAACCGGGTTATCGCCTTCAATCCGGTGGACTGGAAGCTGATCGAGTATGGCCACTCCAACTGGCAGGATGGTCAGGTGCCCGGCGTCGATGGCATGGGCACTATCGTGGCCCTCGGCGCCAACGTCAGCCATCTGCGCCTCGGTGCCCGGGTCGCCTATCACACCGACCTGCGCCACCACGGCAGCTTTGCCCGCCACACCCGGGTACCAGCCCGCGCCCTGCTGCCAGTGCCCGATGCCCTGAGTGACGAGGCGGCCGCCGCCCTGCCCTGTCCCGGCCTCACTGCGTGGCAGGCGCTGGCCAAGCTGCCGCGCCTGCACGGGGAAGCGCTGCTCATCACCGGCGCCGGCAGCAGTGTCGGCCGCTTTGCGGTGCAGCTCGCCCTCCAGCAAGGAGCGCGAGTCTTTGCCAGCGCCAGCCCACGCCACCATCAGTGGCTCAAACAGATCGGCGTGCAGGGGGTGGCCGATTATCGGGATCCCGAGTGGCTGGCCACTTTGCAGGCGGCCAACGGCAACGAGCCGTTCGAGGGGATCATCGATCTGGTCTCCAGCCAACAGGCAGAGAGCTTGCTGCCCGCGCTGGGCTACTACGGCCATATGGTGACTGTGCTGGGGCGCATCCCGCACAATCCGCTGCCCGCCTTTGCCCATTGCCACTCGTTACACGAGATTGCACTGGGTGCCCAGCACGCCTTTGGCTCGGACAAACAGTGGAGCCGACTGGTCGCCGCCGGGGTCGCCATGATGGAGCAGATAGCGAGCGGCGAGCTGACCCTGCCGCCGCTGGTGGTCGGCGACTTTGAGTCACTGCCTACCCTGCTCGAGCGCTTCAAGCGCGAAGGACAGGGCGAGAAGTTTCTGGTGCGAGTGGCATAACGCTGACCTTCCCTAATAACCACACCGACCATTGAAACGAAAGAGGCCCGCCAGTGATGGCGGGCCTCTCTTTATATCTAGTGCATCTCATCTCGACTTCATTGGCGCCTGACTCAGTGCAGGATCACCCCGTGAGTCTCGGCATAACTGCGGATCTCCCGAGTCAGGCGCGCCTTGTCGGCCACAGAGAGCCAGCTTGCCTCCACCGCATTGAGCGACAAGCGACAGAGCTGACTCATGGTCGCGCCAAGGCCATCGGCCAGCGCCACAAAGTTGGCATTCATATAGCCGCCAAAGTAGGCGGGATCGTCCGAGTTGATGGTGACGCAGAGCCCCTGCTCCAGCAGTCGCAACACATTGTGCTGGGCCATATTGCCGAACACCTTGAGCCGGGTGTTGGAGAGGGGGCAGACGGTGAGCGGCAAGCGGGTATCCGCCAGATAGCGCAGCAGCTCGGGATCATCGGCCGAGCGCACCCCGTGATCGATACGGCACACCTGCAGCTCGTTGATCGCCTGCCAGATGTAGTCGGCAGGCCCCTCTTCGCCCGCATGGGCCACCACCGGCAGCCCCAGCTCGCGGCATTTGGCAAAAATCCGGGCAAACTTGGTTGGCGGATTGCCCTTCTCCCCGGAGTCGAGGCCGATGCCGTGGATCCGTGACAGGAAGGGCATGGCCTCTGCCAACGTAGCGAACGCCTCCTCCTCGCTCAGGTGGCGCAAGAAGCTCATGATAAGGCGCCAGCTGATGCCAAACTCCTGCTCCCCGCGCTGCAGCGCCCGCTCGATGCCACCTAGCACGGTAGCAAAGGGGATACCGCGGGCAGTGTGGGTCTGCGGGTCAAAGAAGATCTCCACATGCACCACCTTGTCGGCGGCGCAACGCTCAAGATAGGCCCAGGTGAGGTCGAAGAAGTCCTGCTCGGTCACCAGCACGCTGGCGCCGCGATAGTAGAGGTCAAGAAAGGATTGCAGGCAGTCAAAGTCATAGGCGGCGCGCACGCTGGCCACATCGGGCCAGGGCAGTGGCACATTATTGCGGCGGCCCAGCTCAAACATCAGCTCGGGTTCGAGGCTGCCCTCGATATGCAGGTGCAACTCCAGCTTCGGCAGTCCGGCGATAAATTGCGCGGCGGTGAGGTGTTCGGGGGTGACTGGCTTGGGAATCGGGGTGTCCATAGCGACGGCTCCATCAGCAAAGTGATCCGGCGTCAGCCCCTCCACCAGACTGACCCGACGGCAGCTTTATTGTGCACCGAAGTGACGAGACAGGGGAGACTTGTCATCAAACAGACTTATAATGGCGTCACAAAAATCATAAATGATTGAACATCTTAACGATTGGCGGCTCGCCTGCGCCCTGACAAGGAGTTTTCATGAAGAAGAACGTCATCTGCGATATCGACGGTGTTATCCTGCACAACAACGATCTCATCCCCGGTGCCGACCGTTTCGTCCATCGCCTGCTGGAGCAGGGCAGCAAGCTCTTGTTCCTCACCAACTACCCGGCCCAGACCCAGAAAGATCTGCAAAACCGCTTCCGCTCCGCCGGGATCGAAGTGCCGGAGGAGTGCTTCTATACCTCCGCCATGGGCACCGCCGACTTCCTCAAGCGTCAGGATGGCAAGAAGGCCTATGTGATCGGTGAAGGGGCGCTGACCCACGAGCTCTACAAGGCCGGTTTCACCATCACCGACATAGACCCCGACTTCGTGGTGGTGGGGGAGACCCGCAACTACAACTGGACCATGATGCAACAGGGGGCCAAGTTCGTCGATCAGGGGGCCCGCTTTATCGCCACCAACCCCGATACCCACGGCCCCATGATGCACCCGGCCTGCGGCGCCCTGTGCGCCCCCATCGAGCGAATGACCGGCAAGAAGCCGTTCTATGTCGGCAAGCCGAGCGCCTGGATCATCCGTGCGGCGCTCAACCGGATGGAGGCCCACTCCGACGACACCATCATCATCGGCGACAACCTGCGCACCGACATTCTGGCGGGCTTTCAGGCCGGTCTCGAGACGGTGCTGGTGCTCTCCGGGGTGAGCAAGGTCGCCGATATCGACCGCATGCCGTTTCGCCCGAACCATATTTTCGACTCCGTGGTCGACATCGATATCGTCTAATCACCACCCAAGCGTTAAACAGGGCAGGTCTCTCCTGCCCTTGCAGGATCTGTTATGGAACCCATTCTGATCGCCGTGGCCTTTGGCTGCGGCATGGTAGTCAATCTGATTGGCCTGCCCCCCCTGCTCGGCTTTCTGGCCGCCGGTTTTATCCTCAACGGCATGGGATATGAAAATACCCCCGCCCTGAGCGAGGTGGCAGATCTCGGCGTCACCCTGCTGCTGTTCACCATCGGCCTCAAGCTCAATATCAAGACCCTGATGCGGCGCGATGTGTGGGGCACCACCAGCCTGCACCTGCTGCTCTCCACCCTGCTCTTTACCGTGGTGCTGCTGGTCTGCAAGGGACTGGGGCTTGAACTTGCCCTCTCGCTGGACTGGAAACTGGCGCTACTGCTGGGCTTTGCCCTCTCCTTCTCCAGCACCGTCTTCGCAGTCAAGGTGCTGGAAGATCGCAGCGACATGAATGCCCTCTACGCCCGCATCGCCATCGGCGTGCTGGTGATGCAGGATGTGTTCGCCGTGGCCTTTCTGGCCTTCTCCAGCGGCAAATGGCCCAGCATCTGGGCGCTCTGGGTACTGGGGCTGCCGCTGCTGCGCCCGCTGCTGTTCAAGCTGCTGGAGCGTGCCGGGCACGGCGAGTTGCAGGTGCTGTTCGGCGTGTTTCTGGCGCTGGTGGTCGGGGCAGCCGGTTTTGAAGTGGTCGGCCTCAAACCGGATCTGGGGGCCCTCATCATCGGCATGCTGCTCGCCTCTCATCCGGCGGCGGCGGGATTGGCCAAGGCGCTCTTCAACCTCAAAGACCTCTTTCTGGTCTGCTTCTTTCTCACCATCGGCCTCAACGGCCTGCCGACCCACGACACCATGTTGCTGGCGCTGGCGCTGGTGCTGGCCCTGCCGCTCAAAAGCGCGCTCTACTATCTGGTCTACAGCGGCGCACACCTGCGGGTGCGTACCGCCCTGCTCTCGACCCTGGCGCTCACCAACTTCTCGGAGTTTGGCCTGATCGTCGCCGCCATCGCCGCCAAGGCGGGCTGGCTCTCCCACGAGTGGCTGGTGGCGGTCTCGCTGGCGCTGGCGGCCAGCTTTATGATCTCTGCCCCGCTCAATGCTCAGAGTGAGCGCATCTACCATCGCATCGGCCACTGGCTGCGGGGATTGCAGGCGAGCAACCTCCATCCGGAAGACAGACCCATCGAGCTGGGCGATGCGGAGGTGATCATCCTCGGCATGGGGCGGATCGGTCAGGGGGCCTACTTCGAGCTGGAGAACAAATACGGCAACGTCATCCTCGGAGTGGAGAACGACAGCGAGAAGCTACCCACCCTGCGAGCCCAGGGGATGAACGTCATCGAGGGGGATGCCACCGATACCGACTTCTGGGACAAGGTGCTGCTCTCCAATCAAGTCAATCTGGTGCTGCTGGCGATGCCCCACCACTCGGGTAACCTCTACGCCATCGAGAAGCTGCGCAGCCATGGATTCAACGGCAAGATCGCCGCCATCGTCCGCTTCGAGGATGATATCGCCTCCCTGCAGGAGCAGGGGGTGGATGCGGTGTTCAACGTCTACAACGAAGCGGGCAGCGGCTTTGCCCGCCATGTGATCCGCCGTTTGCAGCCTCTGTGAGTCGTCGACCTGCGCCCCTTGGCAAGGGCTCTTGGCAAGGGAATGCGCATCGTTTAAGTTATGCACAACCTCGTTTAATAAAACGAACAAAACGCGGGGCCGGGATGGCCCCGCTTTCCTATCTGACGAAGCCAAGGAGGCACCATGAAGACCCTCAACGACTGGATTTTGCCGGGCCGCCACGAGGCGGCCCCTACCCCGCTGATGCCAGCCCCCGAGCGCATTAAAGCGGGCAACCCGGCGCAAACGGTGTGGAACCACTACTCCGACCCAAGCCAGCAGTTTCACGTGGGCTTCTGGGCTTGCGAGCCTGGCCGCTGGGCCATCCACTACACCGAGCACGAGTATTGCCAGCTGCTGGAGGGGGATGTGGTGATCCACGACAGTGAGGGCGGCCAGCTTGCTCTCAAACCCGGCGATCAATTCGTGATTCCGGCAGGCTTTGTCGGTGAGTGGGAGACCCTTACCCCCTGTCGCAAGGTCTACGTCATCTTCGAACCCGCCTCGGCTTGACGTTCACGTCACCCTGCCCCGTTGCAGCAGCCCTTATCCTGTTGATCCGCTTGACGCTTACGGCATGATTTTCTGCGGTTTTCCCGCTTGCAAAAGATTTTTCCGCTAGGCATTGTGTCTGACGAGGAATGTAAATGGAATTTCGAGCCCAAACGTGGGGGGCTCATATAAAAATCAAGAGGATTACCGCCAATGTGTTCAATTTTCGGCATTCTGGATATCAAGTCCGATGCAGTTGCCCTGCGCAAATCGGCGCTGGAGATGTCCAAGCGACTTCGTCACCGCGGGCCTGACTGGTCCGGCGTCTACAGCTCCGACAAAGCCATTCTGGTGCACGAGCGTCTGGCCATCGTCGACCCGGGCAATGGCGCCCAGCCGCTCTACAACCCCGAGCGCACCCATGTGCTGGCGGTCAACGGCGAAATCTACAACCACAAAGAGCTGGAAAAGACCCTCAAGGTCGACTTCCAGTTCCAGACCAAATCCGACTGTGAAGTGCTGCTAGCTCTCTACAAGGAGAAGGGCCCGGCGTTTCTCGACGATCTCAACGGCATCTTTGCCTTCATCCTTTATGACGCCGAACAGGATGCCTACCTGATTGGTCGCGACCACATGGGGATCATCCCCCTCTATACCGGTCGCGACGAGCACGGCAACTTCTATGTCGCCTCCGAGATGAAGGCGCTGGTGCCGGTCTGCAAGAGCGTCGAAACCTTCCCGCCGGGACACTATCTGTGGAGCAAGGATGGCGAGCTCAAACAGTGGTACAAACGCGACTGGATGGAATACAGCTCGGTCGAGCACAACGTCAGCGACAAGGCCGAGCTGAAAGCCGCGCTGGAAGCAGCGGTCAAACGCCAGCTGATGTGCGACGTACCCTATGGCGTGCTGCTCTCCGGCGGGCTCGATTCGTCCGTTATCTCCGCCATTACCAAGCTCTATGCGGCGCGCCGCATCGAGGACGATGGCAAGAGCGAAGCCTGGTGGCCGCAACTGCACTCCTTCGCCGTCGGTCTGGAAGGATCTCCGGATCTCGCCGCCGCCCGCAAGGTGGCCGACCATCTGGGCACCATCCATCACCAGATCCACTTCACCGTGCAGGAGGGTCTGGATGCCCTGCGCGACGTCATCTATCACCTCGAGACCTATGACGTCACCACCATCCGAGCCTCCACGCCGATGTATCTGATGGCCCGTTACATCAAGGCGATGGGGATCAAGATGGTGCTCTCCGGCGAAGGCTCCGACGAGCTGTTTGGTGGCTACCTCTACTTCCACAAGGCGCCCAACGCTAAAGAGTTCCACGAAGAAAACGTGCGCAAGCTCGCCTCTTTGCACCTCTATGACTGCCTGCGCGCCAACAAATCGATGGCCGCCTGGGGTGTGGAGGGTCGCGTGCCCTTCCTCGACAAGGAGTTCATGGACGTGGCGATGCGCCTGCAGCCCGCCGACAAGATGTGTGGCAAGGGCAAGATCGAGAAGCACATCCTGCGCGAAGCGTTTGAAGATCTGCTGCCCCACGAAGTGGCATGGCGCCAGAAGGAACAGTTCTCCGACGGCGTAGGTTATTCGTGGATCGACAGCCTGAAAGCCATGGTGGAGCAGGAAGTGACGGATCAGATGTTCGAAGCGGCCGCCTTCCGCTTCCCCATCAACACCCCGCTCACCAAGGAGGCCTACTTCTACCGCGCCATCTTCGACGAGCACTTCCCGCTGGAAGCTGCCGCCCGTACCGTGCCCTACGGCAAGTCGGTCGCCTGCTCCACCCCCACCGCGCTGGAGTGGGATGCCAAGTTCAAGGAGATGGCCGACCCGTCCGGCCGCGCCGTGATGGACGTGCACCAGCAGGGCTACTAAGCCAGAGCGGGGCGACCCCATCGGCTAACGCCAGATAGCAAAAAGCCCTTCACCATGGTGAAGGGCTTTTTATTTTTAAATGTTCCAGATGCAATCAATATTGATAAATGAATATGCCACTTAGCTCATCTTGAAATAAACCCACAATAATTGTTGCTCAGATAAAATGGGGCACCATTTTATGACTCACAAGTCAAAATCTGGCCTGAAATATATTTCACACAGCTTGCCAGATTATATCCACCACAAATGTGTATTAAAAAAACGTGACAAAATGACAAAGTACAATGCGTAATGGCGATCATATTTCGCTAATATTACAGCGTCCATCGCAATGAGAAGGTGGTGACCGCGACATGGTCTCCCCCAGGTACCCAATCAACCTTGGGTGCATAACCGACTTCCAATGCAACTGACTTGTAACCCAGTATCACTATCGGCAAAGCGGCAAAACCATCAATACCCGAACCGTTGAGATAACCAGCCTGCGCCCCTACCCCAGCAAAAACATGTTCGGTGAGATACCAATCTTTCCGATAAGAGAAACCCGCATAACCAGCTGTATTTTCTAGAGAATCCCGATAAAGCCCGCCGCGCAGCGCAAGTTTTCCCGTGTCGTTGTCACCCAAGAACACCCACGCCAATCCCAATCCCGGGTTAAAACCATTAAAGTCACAGGTTTTGCTTTTTTTTCCTGTTCCCTGCGAACAATCACTGTGTATTGATGCCCCGTGAATAATAAGTGAAAGATCATGTTCAGCTGCCATGGAAAAAGTCGGCAACCCCAAGAGTCCAATGGATAACAAGCAACCGTGAATGTTCATGTTAACCTTCCTGGTTTTATTTACCTCTCACTAACACACTAAATCAAAAATAGGCAGACATCAAACGAGTAACATCAGAGCGGTTGAACCGATAGATGTAAACGGGTCGCTAATACCATCGAGAGTGGCCAGCCAGGGTAATGTAAGGCACATGGTATTATTCACCCTCATACGGCGTTCCGGCGATACAAGCTCATCACGCATATTCGGCGCTGAAAGCTTCATTTTTTCCATGACCGCCAGCGCACTCATTTTCAGATGACGGTAAAAACTGGCATTGAGCTGGGTCAGATGGAGCAAGGAGTGGCGCACCCGTTTGAATGTCTCGGCACATACCGGGCTCTGCGAGTGCCAGAAGGAGGCCAGCGAACCTTTGGTGGTCAGACCGTCAATATCATAGAGTGCCCGCCCCATGCAGAAGGTGGGTACATCATGGAGCAAAGCAGAGAGACCGACCGTGCTGTTGATGGTGATCACACCTTTGAGCAAGGGATACAGGGTTGGCAGCGGCAGTTCATAACCGTAAAAGACCCTCCCCTCCAGGCCAAGCACCGCAATGAGTCTGTTTATCTGGGCACGATAACTGACATAGCCCCGATCCATGGGGTGGTGCTTGAACAGCAACACATCTTCGGGTTTGGCATGCTCCGCAAAGGAGTTGATCACCTGCGCAACCATCTCCTCCACCCCGCTCAGGTCAGAGTGCTCCCGGATCTGAAAATCCTCGGTCACTTGCAGTGGCACAAAGAAGATCCGCCCGGCGTGCTGCGGCAACGCCTTGAGCAGGGCGCGATCCTGGCGCAAGTTGCCGTATTTCACCATGGCGCCACAGACCCACCCCATCGCCTCCTGCACCAGACTCCAGGGACGGTGATTCACAAAGTGGGGATAACGCCAACGGAACAGCGACTTGTTGATGTGGTAGCGACTGGCATACCAGGCGCGCACCGCAAAGGTCTTGCCCACCTTGAGCGAGCTGTCATAAGGCACAGGCCAATCCAGTTGGGCAAGTTGATCGCGCCGCTCATACCAGGGGCTGAAGGCATTGACCCCACCCTGCTCCAGCGTGACGAAATCGGGTCTGAGATAGCCCTCCTCCATCGCCCAGAATGGCACTCGCTTCAACTTGCAGATACGGCCAGCCTCCAGATGGTAATAACGGCAGTCCCCGTAACAGATCACCGTATCGATACCCTGCTGCTTGAGCACCCGGCGGAAAAAGGCGTTCCAGCTTTCCGGTTTCCCGCGAAAACGCAGATTTTTTCCGGCACAGGGCCAGCACTCATCCCCGCCATTGAAATGGATCTTCACCACCTGATGTCCCGCCTCGGTCAACTGGCGACTCAGGGTCTGAAAGAAAGGGCCAAGCGGGCCTTGCAGTAACAAAATCTTCATTAACGACTTATCTCAAAAACGGGGAGAGAGAGGGGCGCTGCATGAGCGTCTGGAACAAGTAACCGAGCTTGAGCTGCCAGCGTTGCCAGCGGCTCGCTTTTTGGGCCGATGAGTGTCCCTGCTTCGCCAGTTGGTGGATCAACTGCTCCGGACTTATCCAGAGCCCGGTCTGCCAATCGAGATAGAGCGGATAGGCAACCAGCGTCAGATAGACCAGCGCCGCCAGCGGCAGACTACGTTGACGACGAGCAGGCGGATTGGCATCCGTGGTCAACCCCCAGCCACTGTAGAAGGGTTGGCCCCAGGTCGTCACCTTGACCCCCTGCACCAGCGCCTCGAAGCCACTGAGCGAGGTCATGGTATGCAGCTCATCCACATGGGGATAGAGGCTGGTGAGCCCAATATCCAGCACCTGACTATCGACACACTCCGCCAGACAGGCCGCAGAAATCGCCCCACCACGATTGCCCGCCACCACATCAGGGTGTGGTTTGTAGAGAATATGAGCGTCGGGTTTAGCCGCTCGCACCGCCCACAGCAACTGCTCGTTGCTGCGAATATGGGGGCTCCCGGTCAGGATGGAGGCATCGCCATCCACCTGACCCACCACCAGCACCAGCTCACGGCCATCATCAGGCCTGGTGTAGTGCTGCGGCTCGCCCACATTGTATTTGCTGACCCTGTGTTCCCGTAGCAAGGCGAGCAGCGCATCCCCGCGCTTGACCTCTGCCTCTGTCAACTCCTGATAGTTGAGCAACTGTTCCAGCCCGCTGGGAGTGCGACTGTCGAAATAGATCCCGACCGGGTCCAGTGACAAGGAGGAGGGACGACAGAGATTGGAGCCCAGCCCCCTCGAGCGAATAAAACCATCCTCGACCCGGATTGCAGAGGCGAGATCAGGGTGGCGGCTACCCCACACCAATATCTGCTCGTCACCGGTCAACCGCTTGGGTGGCTTGCGCACAAAGTGCAGCTCATCGGCCAAATGCTGGCAAAACGCCTGCATAAATGCCCGCTTCCACAGCGAGAAACCCACCAGATAGAGCCGGCGCCAGCGCGGCGCGGGACGGCGCTGATTGGCAATAATGGCGACCACCTCCTCTACCTCGCAACGCTGGCCCAGCACAGGGTCGAGATAGCGGGGATAGCGGATCAAGGCTGCCGCGACCAGCTGGGCGAGCGACACTTTTACGTTGCGCCGTTCACACTGCTTGCTGTCATGGGTCAGCCCCCAACCGGCATAAAACGGCATACCGAAGCAATAGACCGGCTTGCCAAGCAACAGGCCTTCAAAACCAAGCTGGGATGACACCGTATAGACCGCATCCACCACATTGAGCAGCGCATGGGGATGGCAGTGATCGGCCACAATCTCCACATCATCCAGGTTCAGACGGGCCAACACCCCGCGCTTCTTGCCAAGGCGAGTATCGGGATGGGTGCGCAGCAACAGGCGCGCATCGGGATGATTGCGGCGCGCCGCCTCCACCATCGCCACAAAATCAGCTTCACTGGCCAGCGCCCCCGGAATGGAGAGATCCCCCGCCACCTGATCGACCAGCAGGATCCTGGGTTTGGCGCTCTGCTGCAGACGAGTGGCAAGCCCTGATGGCAAGCCGCCATAGTCCCCGACGGCAGAGAGGGCGGTCACGCTGCCGCTGGCAATCGACTGATCGGGGGCAGTGGCATAACAGTTGTATTTGGTGACCCCGAGGCGTACCAGCTCATCGATCAGTCGCTCGGCCCGTGCCAACATCTGTGGCTCGCACGGGGTGGCAATCAATTGTTCAAGCTGGCTGGGCTGGCGGGCATCGTAATAGATCCCCACCGGATCGGCGATCAATGAGACCGCCTTGCCCCCCCTGGCGGGGTGGCCGATATAACCGATAAAGCCGTCTTCCAGCTGCCAATAGGGCAAACTCAGGGTCTTGGCCTGCTCCTTGATCTGGTGGGTATTAGCCTTCTGGCCCCAGCCGACCAGCACATCCCCCGGCTGTACGGCATCAGGGGAAGCAAAGCGCGCCAAGGGTTGTCCCAGACAGGCGCTGATTTGAGTGCTGCGGGCCAGTATGCCGCTGGATTGTGTCCATAGAGTCATGCAAATTGCTCAGATAAAAAGTTCAGCGAGATGTGGGCTTAAACATATCTCTGAAAAAGGCCCGAGGGTTGAGGTAGAGCTTGCGCAGCTTGCGCCACAGTGGCCGCTTGCGCTGCACCCCCTCTTGCCAGCGCAACAGCCCCGGATATTCGCTCACCGGATAGCCCGCCTCCTCCTGCAAACGGATCATCCACTCGCGAAAATCCGGCAGCTCCCCGCCAAGGTCGTTACAGGGCACCACGGGCCCTTTCAACGGGCCTCGCTCTGCTTCACTGCGAGCCAGCATCTGCTCAAGCAACTGATCATTGTTAGCCCGCCGTTTGTGGTAAGGGTGAGTCAGGGGGCGCGGATGCCACTGGTGAACCAGAAACCGGCCGGCAAACAGATGGGGCAGCGCATAATAACTGAAATAGCGCCGAAACCCCTGATAATCCCCCGGATGCTGTGCCTTGATATTCAGGGCATAGTCATCCGGTCTCGGCCCGATGGGATAATGACGGGTGAGCCGGTCAATCAGTTCGAGATCTTCGCCGCCATGGCCGACAAACTGCTCGTCAAAGCCCCCCAGTTGCAAAAACCACTCGCGATTCATCAGCAAGCAACTACTGGCCAGGGCGATTCCCTCCACCCGGTGATTCTCCCCGCGCAGAAAGGATTCCAGGCAGCCCTGAAAATCCCCGTCAAAGCGCTCCGTTTCTTCCTTGGTCAGATAGAGGCAGGGGTACATCTCAAAAGAGGGTTGCCCTGAATGAGCATACAGCTGGCAGCGGTCAGGAAGTTGCTTGGCCAGTTGCGGTGAGCAAAGGAGGTCTGCATCCATGATAAAGAGCGTGCGTGCGGTACTGTGCTCAATACCATGGCTACGCGCCAGTCCAGGCGAGTAGATAGGAAAAGGCTGTGAGTCTTCCAAGATCCGGGCATCAAGCTGCCCTGCTAGCAGATTGCGCTGGTTAGTCGGAATCAAAATATCCAGATCGCCTGCGATATGAAGAGACTGGAGGCATGCCTCCAGTCTCTTCACCGCAGAATCCAGACTACCCCGCCCACTTTGCTGAAAGTGGAACGGTGTAATAACACTGAGATCTCGCGACATGGTGTCCTACGCTCAGTGTGCCAGCAATTCTTCGAGATAGGCTCGCAGCGTGTCCGACAACTCGGGATGGCGCAGGCCATATTCAATGTTGGCTTTCATATGGCCCAGTTTGCTGCCGCAGTCATAGCGGATACCGTCAAACTCGTAAGCCATGACCTCTTGCTCCTTGAGCAAATCGGCAATGGCATCGGTCAACTGGATCTCGCCACCGGCCCCGCGCTGGGTCTGCTCAAGTAGCTCAAAAATGCGTGGCTGCAGTGCATATCGGCCAACGATGGAGAGGTTGGATGGCGCCTCCTCACGGGGCGGTTTCTCCACGACGCCATTGAGTTTATACAGGCGTTCGCTCACCGCTTGTGGTGCAATGACACCATACTGGCTGACTTTTTCCATCGGCACGGCTTCTACAGCCACGACCGAGCAATGGCTCTCGCCAGCGAGGGCAATCATGGTGTCGAGGCAGGGAGTCTTGTCGCAGTGGATCATGTCGTCAGCCAGCAATACAGCAAACGGCTCGTTACCAACGATCTGCTTGGCACACAGTACGGCGTGGCCCAGTCCAAGGGCTTCAGTTTGACGAACATAGAAGCAGTTGACGCCGGCGGGGATGATGTTCTTGACGGTATCGAGCAACGCCTTCTTACCTGCTTGTTCGAGCTTGTACTCAAGCTCGAAGTTGCTATCGAAGTGATCTTCGATGGCACGTTTGGTCCAGGATGTAACAAAGATCAGGTCGGTAATACCGGCGGCAATGGCCTCCTCAACCGCATACTGGATCAACGGCTTGTCGACCACTGGCAACATCTCTTTCGGGCATGCCTTGGTGGCGGGAAGGAAGCGGGTACCCATACCCGCGACAGGAAAAACGGCTTTCTTAATCATATTAATCCCGTATTTATAAACTCTTGGCTAACTCCAAGTATCTTAAAGTTATCTCTTTACTACATGGATTGTGGCCTTCGGAGGGGTTACGATATAAGTACGTAATCAGCCCCCTCTCCGTGAGCTTGCTGTTTTTATATTGGTCGCGCATCCATTGCATAAATGGTGCACAATGTCGTTCATAATGGAAGATGTCATCAAGGTTCTGCATGAATATAATGCTTGGCACTTTTGATGTGGCTTTGAAAACATCAATTGCATTAAATTTCATTGGGAATTTTTTTCGATACTCATCAACGTTCATTCCATTGTAAATTGTGTCTAGTACATCTTTTACCTTTGATTCGTAAAATAATGTCCAATCCGTTTGAGGGTTGTTTACAACTACAACAGGGCTATTGAAATATGGAGAGAGCATCAATGATGCAAACCCTCCTGCTGACGAGCCATAAAGAATCGGCTTCGAAATATCGAGACTCATCTTTACTGCGATAAATTTAACCAGTTCGGAGAAGCGGTAAAAATAATTCGTTTCCATAGAACATTGAAACCAGCCAATACTTAACTGGTTGTCAGTAAGAGTTGGGTCAGTAGCAATAATTATATTGTCTTCTAACTCATCCACCCAACTGACTCGTTGGAAGTTTGGCTGGGGTTTTGACTTGTCCACAGCGCCTTGACCAAAAATATAAAGTTGTGTGCTGTTGGTCTTCGATTTTTTAATAAACACATTATGAGTGATGTGGGTATCATGAATAACATAATGCCCATCTTCAACATATGTGAAGTTACTGACGCCGTGAAACTCAAAAATTTCCATTTAGATGCCCGATAAGTCTCGTTTCAACTCAGAACAAATTACTTGGCAATTCTTCAGGTATTCCTCATCTTGGATGGTCCAAGTATGGGCACTGGTATTGGCATAACGCATCTGGATAAAATTGTATTTATCCGATGAGTATATGGTGAAGCCATTTTCCTTGCAGTCCTTAAGGAAGTTGGTGTCTTCACCGCGATTGCGGCTATGGAATTTAACCTTGTCAAAGACCTGTCTACGAATCACCAGCGTGCCGCCCGAAATAAAATCGGAATAGCGATTATCCTTTCCGGGCTGTTTGATTGCCATGATGTTCTTGGATTCCACATAGCAGAAATAGGAGTCTTTACCTACTACGTCGGCACCGCTGAAGTTGAAGGCCAGCAGGGCATCCACCAGATAGTTTGCTCCGTAGATATCGTCATCATCCATCTTGGCAATATAGTCACCCGATGCATTGGCAACACCGTGATTGAGGCAATCACCTAGCGTCATGTCTTGCGGCAACTGATGTACCTGAACATTCGCCAGTCCCTGGACTTTGCTCTTCACGGTTTCGATGTCGAAATCATCGTTGTTGAGGATAATTAACAGCTCTTTGTTGGCATGGGTCTGACGCTGATAGTTGTCAATCATCATGTCGATGTTCTTGGGACGGTTGGTACACATGATGATGGATACCTTGTCGCCCTGATCGACAGAGCTTTCAACTCCAATTGTCTTCAGGATCTGTTCGAAACGTTGCTGATAAGAGTGATGCTGCAGGCAGTGACGGGCGGCTTGATGACCCAGACGTTCACGGTCGAGATCGGATTCCAGCAACTGCTGAACAATGTTCTTTGCCTCATCCTTGTTGTTTACGATGTGAACATGTTCGCCCAACATCGCCTTCATGCCATCGGAGTGGGTCGACACCACTGGCGTCCCACATGCCAGGATTTCGAAGACCCGACGAGAGAACATGGTTGGTGAGTCTTGTACCGTGTTGATATTCAGGAACAACTTGTACTGGCGATAAGCGGTGACCATCTGGTCGTAGCTCAGAGAACCCACAATAAACGGCTGATATTTGGCCGGGAAGATACGAGACTCGCGATGCTTGGTGGCGTGCAACATGCGATCGTAGACGTGCAACTCACGATGCATGGCCCCATCGAGCACGATCTCGGTCTGAATACGGCGGGTATCATGGCCATTGTTGTACCAGCTACCGGCGAAGCAGGCTTCATAGGTAGGCAGCTTCTTGCGCTTGTCACGGATCGGGTTGTGAATCGCCGGCTGCGCCGCAAAGGCTAACGGGTAAACCCTATCGTGGCCGACACGGGCCTTGTACTTGTCCACGATCCCGCCATCGGTGGTAAAGATGTAGTCACAATCAGCTGCCACATCGATAAAGACGTCGTAGTTGGTCGGATCTTCCTTGTTCCAGAACACTACGGGAATGTTCTTGGACTGGCAATACTTGATGGCTTCGCGCAGCGGATCGCCCAGGTGCTTCTTGTAGCTGGCCATGGTGTAGGTCCACTCGCCATCATTACCATTCCAGGCTGACTCGACGAAGAACAGCACGGGGTTGGCTGCATCGATCTCGGCTTTCCAGTTCTTCTTGGTCAGCGGAATGAAGTTGGCTTCGTAGCGGAAACACTCGTAAGTGAACTTGTCGCTGATCGAAACGACATTGATATGCTGGTTGCGCAGACGGGCACGAGGTTCGAATGCGGGCCAGGTTATCTCGTCATTGGGACGAGCTTCGTTGAAGATGCCGACCTGTTCCAGCAACTGCTGCCTGATGGTACTGTCCATGGGCGAATGTTCAAATTTCCCCTTGCGCTTGGCCGCCCGAATTTTGATGAGCTTTTGCGGCAGTGACAAAAGCCCTGATAGCTTGTTGCGCTTGGCTTCTGCCAATGTTTTGCCAAGACGATAATACAGAGATTTCTCCACTTGCTGTTTTTCATAAAGTGCCGTAGCCAGCTTATCTTTTAATGCTTCCAGATTGGTTTTTTGAACCATTGGAGAATCTGGCAGCGCATGTATACGTTTCTCAAAGGCAGATGTCAACGCTTTGGCTTTGAGCTCAAATATACGGGCTATCTCTTCTGGAGATTGGCAATTTTCGAGTGTAATCGCATTAACCGGCAGCATCTCTTCCGCAATGATCTTGAGTGGTTTGATGCTGAGAGTTCCTTGACCTTTGAAACGCAAGGCAATACTGAAATAGCGTGCGTCAGGAACCGTTTCAAACTCTATCCGATTAAGGCCGTTATAGACTTGCTGGAATTTATGCGCGATACGTTTTTCTTCATCGTATTGAATGAGGAACATGGCACAATCAGGACGCAGCTCACCATACTGGGCATCAATAAACACTTGATATTTATGACTACCACTGATGCGCCATACCTCTTTGTTCAGTGGCAACCCATTAATATTCATACTGCCTGTCTGCAAATAAAATGAGTCGCCATCAACCAGATCCATGGTCAGAGTTGCTACGCCATTTTTATCAACCGAGATTGACTTGTTACGATCATTATCAGCAGGGAGTAGCCATGCATCAGCACTTTCTATATTACTGATGTTTTTGAAAGATAACAGGGGATAGGACTGCTCAACCCATTCAATCTTGTCAGTTTTACGAGCCAACTGTCGATAAAGATAATCAAGGTGCTCATCATAGATAGAGAATACTGTATTGAGCTGATTATTTTCCGGATGGGGTGAGTGCTTATTTTTACGAGAATTTTTTTTAGCAAGACGGGTTGACATATCAGAGTTCTTTTTTTCACACAGTGGCCGGACTAAGCCAGCCACTGTTTACGAGTGGATTATTGAGCTGCGTTAACGAAGTCAAGCAATTGGTTCTTGGCAGCATCGCTACGGTTGAGACCAAGGAATTCTTTGTGTTTTACCAATATCACAATCATATCGGCATGTTGCAACGCATCAGACAAAGAGGCCAGCTTAACATTATTGCGGTTCTCCAGTACCGGCGGCAATGCTTCGATATTGGGCTCAACTGCCAGGATCTGATATGCCGGGTTGTTCGCCAGGGTCTTGGTGATATCCAGTGCCGGGCTCTCACGCAGATCGTCGATATCCGGTTTGAAAGCCAGACCCAGACAGGCAATTTTCGGGTTGCTCAGACCGGCAACCGCTTTTTCTACCTGCTCCACCACATAGTGCGGCTTGTAGTCGTTGACCAGGCGAGCCTGGTGGATGATTTTGGCAGTCTCAGGATTCTGGTTGACGATAAACCAGGGATCGACTGCGATGCAGTGGCCACCCACGCCGCAACCCGGCTGCAAGATATTGACTCGCGGGTGACGGTTGGCAAGGGAGATCAGCTCCCACACATTGATGCCCTGCTGGTCACAGATCAGTGACAACTCGTTGGCAAAGGCGATATTGACGTCGCGGAAGGCGTTCTCGGTCAGCTTGCTCATCTCGGCGGTGCGCGCTTCGGTGGCGATGCACTCACCCTTCTTGACAAACATCTTGTAGACCTGAGTGGCGGCTTCGGTACTAGCCTTGTCCATGCCACCGATGATGCGATCGTTCTCCACCAGCTCGCGGATCACCTGACCGGGCAACACACGCTCCGGGCAGTGGGCAACAAAGATGTCAGGGGTCTGGCCTTCTGCCACAGTGTGCGGGAAGGTCAGATCGCTGCGCTCTTCGGCCAGCCATTTGGCCATCTGTTCGGTGGCCCCCACCGGAGAAGTGGACTCCAGTACCACCAGATTGCCTCTCTCCAGCATGGGCGCCAGGGCACGGGAAGCACTCTCGATATATTTCAGATCCGGTTCGTGATCTTCACCCTTGAACGGAGTCGGTACGGCAATCAGGAAGGCATCCGCCTTCTGCGGGCTGGTGTGTGCGCTCAAGTGGCCATCCTGCACCGCTTGCTTGACCAGATCTTCCAGGCCCGGTTCCACGATATGGATCTTGCCCTGATTGATGGTGTCTACCGCATGCTGGTTGACATCGACACCGATAACCCGAATGCCGTTACTGGCAATGACTGCTGCTGTTGGCAAACCGATATAACCCAGACCAACGACGGAGATGGTTTCGAATTTCATTATTTTGTGCTCTCAAAAGGAAAACTGGGGGCAATATGCCCCCAAGGACAGTTATGTAATCTGTAAATCAGGCCACTTGCAGGCTGCTATCGATCTGCTGGCCGAGGGCGCCGCTCAAGCCGATGACGGCCTCAACGATGCGCTGACTGGTTCTGCCATCCCCATAGGGGTTGTTGGCATGGCTCATCACCTGGTAGGCCAGCTCGTCATCCAGCAGGCGAACGGTTTCTGCAACGATAGTCTCGTCACAGGTCCCCACCAGACGAACTGTTCCGGCCTTGACTGCAGCAGGACGCTCTGTGGTGTCTCGCATGCACAGCACCGGTTTGCCCAGGGTGGGCGCCTCTTCCTGAATACCGCCCGAGTCGGTCAGGATCAGGTAGCTCTGCTTCATCAGATAGACGAACGGCAGGTAATCTTGCGGCTCGATCAGATGCACATTGTCGAGCCCCTTGAGGTTGCGGTTGACCGGCTCTTGTACGTTGGGGTTGAGATGAACCGGATAGACGATTTGCACATCATCCCGCTGGGCCAGCACGGAGAGCGCCTTGCAGATCCGCTCAAAGCCATCGCCATGGTTTTCGCGGCGATGGCCGGTGACCAGGATCAGCTTCTTGCTCTTGTCGAGGAAAGGGAAGCGCGCGGCCAGTTCAGCCTTCATGCCAAGGTTTTTATCAATGCGTTGGGAAACCTCAATCAGGGCGTCGATCACCGAGTTACCGGTGACGAAGATGGTCTCCGGAGCGATGTTCTCCATGATGAGGTTTTTCAGCGAGCTGATCGTCGGGGTGTAGTGTTGATCGGCGATGCCACCAGTCAAACGACGCATCCCCTCTTCCGGCCAGGGAGAGTAGATGTTGCCGGTGCGTAGCCCTGCTTCAACATGGCCAACCGCGATACGGTGGTAGTAGGCAGCCAGTGTCGCCGCAAACGACGTAGCCGTGTCACCGTGCACCAGAATGCGGTCCGGTTTGAACTCGGCAAAAACGGGTTTGAGCCCCTGCAAGATGGCGGTCGTGACATCTGTCAGATCCTGGCCCGGCTTCATGATGTTGAGATCATATTCCGGCTCAATCTCGAACAGGTTGAGAACCTGATCCAGCATCTCCCGGTGTTGCCCGGTCACGCAGACCCTGACGTCAACCTTGCGATTGGCCTGGAAAGCCTTGACGATAGGGGCCATCTTGATGGCTTCCGGTCTGGTACCAAAAACGATCAATACTCGCTGCGCCTTAATTGGCATAATAATCACTCCCGTGTGAGCTAATTGGTTTTATCTATCCGAAATTAACTAATAAAGACTGAGTTCACTGTTGAGCTGTGTCAGCCTGTGTTGCCAGGTGTGTTGGGCCAGCACGATTTCCATCGCGTTTTGACCCAATTCGTCTCTTAGTCGAACATTATTTTGTAATTGTTCACACCATTCGCGCGCCGCAGCACCATCCTGCACTGCGACAATGCTCTTGCCAAAAATGTTACCCATGGCGATCGAAGGGGTGCTGATAATAGGGCAGCCAGCAGCGGCCAATTCAAACACCCGACGGGATAGCATTGTTGAAGATTGACTAATCGTATTGAAGTTCAAATATATTTGATATTGCTGATATGCCTTGGCAACTGACATTTGGGTGATCGCAGGTTTACAGTAAGGTTGTAGTTGCTCAGGATAGCTGCAGCCATTTCCCTTCTGCCAAAACCGGTCAAAAATAATCAGATTTTTATCTCGCAATGCCAGAAGAATATCCTCCTGAACCCTGCTTCGCTCAGCCAGCTCGTTACCATAATAGCCCCCCAGAAATGCGACCTCCTGACCCCGCACTCCCTTCTCTGCAGGGTGATACCAGCGTGGCTGGGCAGCAAACATCAGCACACCGACATGCTGAAAACGCTGATGGGGGAGCGCATGATAGCGCTCCAGTGAGCCGGAATCCGTGGTGTAGACCACATCAAACAACGCGGCAGCATCAGCAAAGCGTTCGAAGTGAAACGGATCCTCTTTGTTCCAGAAAATTGTTGTAATTTTCCGCTTGTGGCAGAATTCCAGCACCCTCCGCAGCTCTGGTTTATTGGGCGAACTATTGGCATAACTGGCTATTTTCCCTTTCCAGCTATCCTTATAACCACGCCAGGCTGATTCGACAAATAAAAAGTCAGGTTTGTAAAATCTTAACTTCCATTGCCAATCTATCGGTGTTATTTGAATTAAATCTGCGTCTGGAGCCAAACTGAATGTAGTAAACTGGTCGGCCACTAAAGCAATACATGGTCGTTTATTATTGCCCAAAGAAATTGATCCACACATATAATAAAGTGAAAATCATAGCCACCTATTATCTATATAGCGTGGAATATGAATAGCATGCTGGTTTTTATCAAAAAACCAATAAATTTATATACAATAGTCGCTTGGCTATATTCTGACAGGCAGACCTCATTCCTCAACGTTATCTCTTTGGCAGATGATATTCTCATCTGCCAAGAATACAGTTCTGACCTATCTTGCATCACCTTATCAATCCTGGTGTTCACGCAAGGTAGCCAGCCCCATAACAATCAGGCCATAGAAGAGGCAAAGCAGAACACCAATTGTGACCAGGTTATACAAGCGGCGTGGGTATTCGGCTTCTTCCGCCAAGGTTGGCTTCGTCACGACCAGCAGGTGTTTCAGCTTGCGATATGCCTCAACGCGGGCTTGCTCCAGACTGATAAGGCCCGTCTTGTAGAGATCAGCAGCCAGAGTGGCCTGGGTTTTCAGATCCATATATTGGGCAGTGATTTCGTTCATTGCCTCAGGTGCCACCTGAGTGCCAGCACCGGCGTCATTGGTGGTCAATTTCGCCTTTTCCTGTTTCAGTTGCTTGCTTAACGCATCAACACGACTTTGCACCGATACCACCCCTGGTGCGCTCTCTTTCATATAACTGCGCAATTGCTTCAGTTCTGCCTGCTGGCGCACCAGTTCGGCTTCAATTTCACTGACCACACCAAGGCGTGCAGTGCTGGTCGATTCCGGACTGATTAGCTGATGGCTATTTTGAAACGCCAGTACCTTGGCTTTCTCTGCCTGCAAGCGTTGATGGGACCGGTTAACCTCTTGCTCGACAAATGCGAGCTGATCCATGGCGACCTGGTGGCCCAGCTTGTTGATAAAACCTTCCGCCTCTTTCAGCATCATGTTAACTACCTGCTGGCCATAGACGGGATCAAAAGCCTGCAATTCGATAGTTAATACCCCGGAGAGTTCATCAAGACGCAGGGTCAGGTGATCACGGTAATATTCAAGAAACTCTTCGCGGGTCGCCTCCCCCGATAAACGGGAGAAGAAGTCGGCATCATGGCTTTGGTAGTGCGCTTTGAGCGCCAATTCGCGATCCAGCTTGGCCAGCAGATCCCAGGAGCGCAGGTACTCTTGTACCAGCAATACGTCCTGATGATTGCTACCACCCAGCCCCAGCATAGACAGGGCATCGGGCAACATTTTGATTTGATCTGCCTGCTTGATAATGATGTCACTTCGGCTGACATAACGGTCTGAAGCAATCCCACCAAAATAGATCGATGCCATGGTAAAGCAGGCTACAACCCACAAAAAGCT
Organism: Aeromonas sp. 604176; assembly: GCF_049170755.1. NCBI lineage: Bacteria > Pseudomonadati > Pseudomonadota > Gammaproteobacteria > Aeromonadales > Aeromonadaceae > Aeromonas > Aeromonas sp. 604176. Next base: position 15,757 of record NZ_JAAKNE010000005.1, on the reverse strand, counting down.
GCCCAGTTTCAGACTCTGTTGCCAAGACCTGTGGGCAATTTTATAACCGTTGGAATCAATGAAGAAACGCTTCGGCTCTTTGCCAAGTTTGCGAAGCTTCCGCACGAAGCGTGATGGCTTTTCTGTTCTGATAGGTTGTGTCATGTTTAATTGTGCTTATTATAGATTTTGATAAATACGGATGGCATCGTCGATATTGTCAAATACCTCCAATCTGCTATTTCGTAATAAAATACCCATATCACACTGCTGACGAAGGTTTTTCATATCGTGCGACACCATAATCAGGCTGGCTGTCTCACGCTTTTTGTTAAATACATCGATACACTTCTGCTTAAAACGCGCATCCCCCACCGAGGTGATCTCGTCAGTCAGATAGATATCGAAATCAAACGCCATGCTAACCGCAAAGGAAAATTTGGAACGCATACCACTGGAGTATCCCTTGATTGGCAGCTCGAAATGCTGACCTATTTCCGAGAACTCCTTGACCCATTCCTCAACAGCAGCCGTCTCGCTCACCCCATGAATGCGGCAAACAAAACGGGTATTTTCACGCCCCGTCATGCTGCCCTGAAAACCTCCCCCCAATGCCAGTGGCCAGGAGACCCGGCAATGCCGGCTCACTTTGCCTCGGTTGGGCATATCCATGCCCCCAAGCAGCCGTAGCAGGGTCGATTTGCCCGCCCCGTTGACCCCCAGAATGCCGATATTGCGATCCCGAGGCAGGGTGAGCGAGACATCGCGCAGCACATAGTTACGGCCAAATTTGGTCGGGTAATACTTGGTAACAGAATCAAGAACAATCATGTGGATCACTTTAACTTGCAATCAAGCGACGATGGCTTAACCGATAGCAACTCATGGCGAAGGTGAGCAGTATCAGGGTGACAGCAGCCAGATACTCCCAACTAACATATGGGCTGCTATAGCCGGCAATCCAGCCACTACGAATAAGCTCGAGGGCATGCACCAGCGGATTCCATAAAAACCAGTGCCGATATTGAGCCGGAATGGTGGCCAGCGGGAACATGACACAAGAGATAAACATCAATGGCATCATCAGCAGGTTGAGGAATTTGTCGGCCTCTTGCACCAAATTGCAGATAACACAAAAAACAATACCGAGGGAAAACGAGAATACCATCAGCAGCAGATAAATAAGGAGCACCTGCAGCGGGTCGGCGGGGATGGCATCAAAACCAAACCAGATTAGCCCCAATATCAATACCCCCCCCACCATCATCCCCACCATGGTTTCGAGCATAAAGCGCGCGATGAAGGTTGAGAATGGGGTGACCTGACGGTAGCAAAACAGCCCCATATTGGAGCTAACTGCCGTTTGCAGTTTACTCACCACATTTTTAAAAAAGATAAAGGGCAAATACCCGGCGGTGATAAAGAGTGGTGCTGGCGCGCCGCCAAAGCCACTGTGGTTCCGCAGGCCAAAAATCAGGCTGAAAAAACCAATCATTAGCAGCGGATCCAGCAGAGCCCAGGCATAACCCAACCGGTAACTACCAAAGCGGGTTTTAAGCTCACGAATAAGCAGGCCAAAGACAACATCTCGCAACACCTGCAAGGATGTGCGCGGCGTTTGATTAAGAATCGGTTTATTCATTAGTTCGCTTTACCCATAGCAGACTCGCCCATTGGCGAGTCTGCTTTTTTACAGCAAGAAGCGGCTTAGTTAATTGCTACGTTAGCAGCCACGGCGATCTGATAAATGATTTGGGTAATATCCTTGACCGATTGCATGGTTTTGCTGTCAACCTTGGGCAACACCAAAATCTGATCACCGGGCTGGACACTCCCCTTATCTTTAAACTCCACCAATCCGTTGGCATGAACCACGGCAATCCGCTGGTCATTCGCACGCTCGGTAAATCCACCCGCCCAGGCCACATAGTCATCGAGAGTCGCATTGGCGTTATAGACCACAGCCTGTGGCATCAAGACTTCCCCACCGACCTGAATCAGGTCCGTTCTGTTCGGTATGACAATCTGGTCACCCTGTTCCAGCTGAATGTTCGCAACAATCCCCTTGTCTGCGACCACAACCTTGCCAAGAGGCTGGATTTTTCTGGCCTTTTCGACAAAGCGCATCACCAGTTCTGCCTCTTTGGCACGGATCGACGCTTCACCATCCGAGCTGGCAGGAGCAGTAAACACACTGCGCTCCAACCGGTTGAGCGACTCTTCCAACATCTCTTTTTGCCGCGCAGCGACACTCTTGCGCATCAGGTAGATGGATTGGTAATCGGCAAGCTGTGGGTCAATGGGAATATGGTTGAGCAGCTCATGCAGCTTGGTCTGCTTGCGCACAGTGAAATATGAGGGCCCCATATAGCTACCTGCGACCTGCACATCATAAACCTGTGCATGCATGTCATCATTGAACAAGACTTTGTCACCATCCTTAAGCTGGAGGCTGGCAAAATCCTTGTAAGGTAAATAGATGGAGAATGGACCACTTGGACGGTCACCTATCACCCCGACATGACTCACCTTGGCAAGCGGCAGTGCGTAGTTAACCAGCTCCGAGCCTAGCGTATTACGCTGAGTCAATTCGAAACGGAAGGGATTACGAACCTTGCCCGCGACATTTATCATCGGGCCCTGTGGCTCTACCAGGATGACATCCTGATCTTTAAAAGAGAGCTTGGGCATTTTGCCCTGCTGCATGAATTCATACAGATCGATTTTTTGGATGACCTGGTTCTGGCGTAATACCTTTATTTGGCGATAGCTGCCGCGCTCCGAGTCGATCCCCCCAGCCCGCTTTAGAAAATAGAGCACACTGTCAGAGGATTGACCCGCATACTGGCCTGGCCGTATTACCGGGCCAGTGACAAACACACTCACGGGAGTTGTTGTCAGCAGATTGACGTAGATATTGACATTATTTGTAAAAACATCGCCAATCCTGCTGGTCACCAGATTATTGACCTGGCTGGCAGGTACATTCTTGACATTTATCGGGCCGACATCAGGGATGAAAATATTGCCCTGATTATCTACCGTCACTACATTTGAAAAATTGACGGCACCCCAGATCCAGATATTAAGCTTGTCCCCTGGCGCTATCAGATAATTGTCATTCAAGCCATCGCTGCGTTCGGTCTCATAGCCACCGGCAAACAGATTGGCGCCATAGGGAGGAGGTAATCCAGCCTCTGCCAGGGGCAGTAATTTACGTACATCTGCCTCACCGGGTAACAACATCCCTTGACGATTCTGTTGGGTAAAACTCCCGGTCGTTGAACTTGTGTTGGCCTGCCCACTCAGTGCTGCTTGACCACCAAGCTGGGTGCCGGTGTTTTCAGCAGCCTTTCCTGAAAGGGTGTAACCAAATGATGATCCATTTGCTTGCGCTAAATCCGGGGCGGCAATGGCCATGGTTGCGCAGGATGTACTGATGAGAAACAGAAGTGTGCCGAGCTGATAAATTTTCATTTTGTTCAAAACATGTGCCTTCATTTTATTGCTCAGCAAGAAGGTTGCTGACAGAGGTCTGTTCCAGTTGAGGTATCAGATACCATTGTTCTTCAGTCTTGCATGCCGCGCGCCTTTGCGAATGGCCTTGCATGCTGTTAAACAACAACTCAACGCACTCAAGACCCAGAGCCGAAACATAGCGTTGCCCCAGGGTATAGGTAACATTGTTTCTACTGAATGCAGCGCCTTGTGGCAGTGTATTCAGCGCCTGCTGCAGATCGGGAGGCATGGCATACAATTCAGTAGCAACTGACGGGTTGACGAGAGGACGAGACGCTTCTACCTGCTTTGGCTCATATGCACAGCCACCAACTTGTATGGCTAACGATATGGCCAATAACCGGGTTGCAAAATTCATGTGTCAATATTTCCCATGGAGTCAAGTGTTGATCTGTTAAAGCCAGGTCGCCTTATGGTCTGGCAACGCTATTGCCGATCGACTCATTATCTTTCATGACCAAAAAACGAACTGACATGTGGCTGTTCATCCCCAGCCCTGCAACTGCAAAAGCGGGTTTTGAGTTCCTCATCAACAGACAATCTGCCGAGACTGCGAAGCGATACCAGGCAGTCTGAACAAGAGGGCTTTGCTCAAAAAATTACCATTTACAGCACACATTTCAGAATGTTCTGAGTGAATCGAGCAAGACACGATATATGATGGATCTCAGACAGAACAGCAATAGTCTCATCAGAAGTAGGCATGAGCTCTAAAATGAGCAATGCTGCTCAATTGCTGTAAAGATGTAGCGATGTTGATGCGAAACACTGTTTTTTTGCCATAGCTACCGCACGGCAATGACATCTTCCCGGACAAAAAACAGACAAAATGGATGTAAAACTAAAACAGGAGGGAAAATAACGATGCCTGCCAGCTCAAAAAGCAGACAGAAATTGATTGCAATGTAAGCACCCACCCCGTGCATGAGAACGTCACAATGTGACGTATATCATGTTTATTCTCATTTTTTTCGAATGCTATCAATTAGCCACAATTGGGTCAACACTCAAAAAACTCACCTGCATTCTTCACACGACAAAGAGGGACACAAGACTCTGTTTTTAAAAGATTTACACTCAAAGCAGCATTGGTAATAAATGTATTCGTACGGTGTAAATATTTTTGACGACAAGCAAGATTAATTTAGAAATTTCTTAATTATCCCTCGCTCCTCCAAAAAGAAATTAATTTTTGTGAGTCACATCCATTGAACTTTCAATTAAAATATGGTTGGCAATACTTTATTCGAGTTCGGCAACCTCTCTGATATCCCCATCAATCCACTCAGCCATTGCCTGAAAAGTGACCGCCATTAACATCACACATAACAAACTGTTCAAATAACGTTCAGCCAGACTCCGTTTTTCCCCCGTTATTGAGAACATAAAAGTGATAGACCATTTATTCGCCAACATGGTTTTTTTTAGTTTTTCTGGCCGTGATTGACAGGGTTATTGCCTGTTGACTATGCCTGATATGTGTCCGATTGAATCGGCACCACAGGGTCTCAACGACATTGGAGGGGGCATGGACGCTAACACTCTATCAAGGATTGGCCTGCTGGTTTCACTGCTCACCAGCACAGGGGCCGTGGCCAATGACAATATTCTTGCCCTGCAGCTGGGCAAGGCGTTCAGCAATGAAAAGCTTGACATCAAGATCGCCGATGCCAAGTTTCACCACATGTTCTGGCGCTGGGGAGACTCGGCCTGTCAATTTGGATTGGGAGTGCGTGGCGGTACCCTCAAGGTAGAAGATGAAGAGACAGCAAGACTGGGAGGCGGTGCCCGTATCGAATGCCAATGGGGTAACTGGGTGACCTGGATCCCCGGCGAAATGGTCTGGCTCGATCAGTATCAATTTGGCACCCGCGGCCACGGCTACAAGGATTACGGCGGTCCCTTGCAGTTCGCTCTGGGTATCGGCCTCGGTTACGCCATCACCAAGAATTGGCTGATCGGCTATCAGTATGAGCACATGTCCAACGCCTATATGTATGACAAGAACCCGGGGCTGGACAGCCATACCCTCCATATCGAGTACCGTTTTTAGCCAGACAGACTTCGTCGTGCTCATCTGAACACACTCTGCAAAAAAGCCTTCACTCCCGTGAAGGCTTTTCGTTATGTCGTCTTCTGATAACAAAGGTGACAGTGAGAAGATCACCATACTCAAGACATGGATGACGACACGCTCTGCCGCCTTACCACATCATGGGGGCAATCAGTCCTTTTTCGCCTTGTTGGCGAAGAAGATATCGGCCTGAATATCCTGGGTGCGTACAGTGAAGATCTGGTTGGTGAGATCGTCGGTCAGCGTTTCCGCCTCCTTCATCACCCGCAGATTGAAGTCGTTGAGCATGCTGTTGGCGGCGGCCTTGTCGGTTTTGACCGTTTTCAGGTAGCTGGCTTCCATCTCTTTCTGCTCTTTGGCGATCTTCGCCTCCCAGCTCTGGTACGCCTGCTTCACTATGGGGGCCAATTTGGGGTAATCGGTCATCACCAGGGTCTGCAGTTTGCGATATTTCCAGTAGATGGAGTCGCTGTCGGCCTTGTCACTGCCCATGGCATAGTGCGCCGGATAGGCTTCCAGACCGCTGTAGTAGGGAACGAAGGCGGTCAGATCCGCCATGCCGAGGCCCAGATAGGTCACCTCCCCCACCTCACGCGGCATCCAGGGGCGAACCTGCATCACGTGAGACTCGTAAGTGCGGAACACACTGACGGGGCGCCACGGCTCCTGACCGTTCAACCCCTTGCTGTAGGGATCGTGCTCGGTGCCGTCATAGTGATTGCGCAGCACCGCCTTGACCTCCTCCAGCGTCATCTTCTTCTCGGGGGCGAGGGTGACCGGGAACTGACGACCGGCATCCACCGCCTGCTTGAGCGAGGGGTTGAACATCTGCTGGATGGTCCAGACCCGCGGATCGTTATAGGTGCGGTCCCGCTCGTCATCGCGGGTATAGGCTTTCGAGAAGTTGAACGCCCCATCCTTTTGCGGATGGTAGAGCCCCTTCTCGGTGGCAAATTCGATCAGATTCTTCGATCCCATCGTATCGGCACTGGCGGGATCGTACTGCTGCAAGCGGCCCTGATTGCCGGTAGCGAAATAGTGATTTTTCGGCAGTCGCTGCGCCATCCAGTGGTGGCCGGTGGCGGTCTCCAGATACCAGAGCTCGTTATCATCCACCACGGCGACGCCAAATCCCTCCCCAGCACCAATGGTCTCGATGATGTTACCAAGCAAGGCGATTGCCTCGCGGGCCGACGTAGCGCGGGAGAGCAGCACATCGGGAATGTCGTCTTCGGTAATCCCCTTATCTTCCACATAGGGATCGAAGGCGAGCGCGTCGGGTGAGGCAAAAATGGACTCGGTGCCGCTCACCCCTACCCCCTTCTCATTGAACCCGGTGGCGCCGTGCATCTGGGTCTTCCAGTTCGGTACCGTGGTATAGCGCAGGGAGTTTTTCGGCAAGGGGTAGCTGAAATCATTGGCACCGTTGTGAGCCTTGGAGCTGTGCATACCGCTCTGCCCCTGCTTGGCCGGATGGATTACGAAATGCTGGGCTTTCAGGGCATCGCTGTCGGCGCTGCGGGCCACCATCATGGAGCCATCGGCGCTGGCTTCACTGCCGACCAGCAAGGTGGTACAGGCGAACGCCGACGAGAAGAGAGCAAGGTTGATGGAGAGTGCGACGACGCACTTTTTGAAGGAATACATGAGATCTCCTTGTTGCACAGAGTGGTTGCAAATAAGCGGTGGCGCGCCAGTCAACCTGCCGCTGTCACAAGGGATCTGCGCGGTGACACGGGCCGGACAGTGCGGGCCATCAAACCGTAAACACGAAAAAGAGCAGTGCGAATAAACCATGGAAACCAGGGAGGTAGCCAGGCCCCCTGATAGGCGACCTGTGCGCATTTCTGCTTTCCGCTGTCCCGCTGGCGTGGCGATACTAGGCCCAATCAACTGACTTGAGTGTGACTGACAGCCCAAAACACCAACAATAAAGACTAAGTCAATGCAAAATGTTGATAGGTGTGACAAAAGAAGGATTATTGGCGACATTCAGCCGTCAACACGAAGAACACAAAGCGCACAGAGAGGGGAATAAAGAGATGAGGAGATGTGACGCGTGGGATGGCGTGTTGACGCCATCCCGCGATTCAAGTCAGTAGGTCACTGCGCGTCCGGCTGGTTTGCGGGGGCGGCTTTGATAAAGGCTTGCAACTGTTCGCAATTGGCGACGATGCGGCGGATAGTGGGGTAATCGTCCAGGGTCATGTCGTAGCGACGAGCGTTGTAGACCTGGGGCACCAGCATGCAATCGGCCAGGGTCACTTCGTTGCCGACGCAGTAGACACCGGCGGTGGTCATCAACAGCTGTTCGAGGGCGGTGAAGGTCTCGTCAATCCAGTGGCGATACCAGCGAGCCTCCTGCTCGTTGTTGGCCCTGAAGTGTTCTTCCAGATAGTTGAGCACCCGCAGATTATTGAGCGGGTGGATATCGCAGGCGATCATGTTGACGATCTGGCGCACCCGGGCCCGCGCGTCGGGGGAAGAGGGCATCAGAGAATAGGCGGGATAGGTCTCGTCAAGGTACTCCATGATGGCGACCGACTGACCGATCTGCACATCGCCATCCACCAGAAACGGCACCAGCCCTTGGGGGTTGATCCGGCGATAGGCCTTCTCGCTCTGCTCGCCTTGCCGCAAATTGATGGGATGCTGCTCGTAGGCGAGCCCCTTGAGCTGCAACACGATCCGCACCCGAAAACTTGCCGACGAACGCCAATAGCCAAACAACTGCAACATAATCTGTCCCTGCATCTTATCTGGGCCTGCAGCCCGGCAGGTGCTCGCCACCTGCCTCCGTGTGTATCCTGCACCGGTTGAGGGCTCGTCGTGATCCGGACATATCCCGAATAGGTTTGCCGCCAACCGGCGCTGGTCATCAACCTCCCTGACCGCTCGCTGGCACCACCTGTTGAGAGATGGTGCCAAACAGGTTTTGGCCAGAGCGATCCTCCATCGCGATCGACACTCTATCACCAAACTGCAAATAGGGGGTTATAGCTTGATCACAATCAAGAATTTCCAGCATGCGGCGCTCGGCGATACAGGATGAACCGGCGCTGCGATCGTAGTTGGAGACGGTACCCGAGCCAATGATGCAGCCAGCGCCAAGGGGACGGGTCTTGGCGGCATGGGCAATCAGCTCGAAGAAGCTGAAGGTCATGTCCACCCCGGCTTCTGGCGCACCAAACAGGGCACCGTTGAGGTGAGTCAGAAGCGGCAGATGCACTTTGCCATCACGCCAGTCATCGCCGAGTTCATCTGGAGTGATGGCCACCGGCGAGAAGGCGCTGGACGGTTTGGACTGGAAGAAGCCAAAGCCCTTGGCCAGCTCCCCCGGGATCAAGTTGCGCAGGCTCACATCGTTGACCAGCATCAGCAATTTGACGTGGCTGGTGGCCCCCTGCGCACTCACCCCCATAGGCACATCGTCGGTGATGATGGCTACCTCCGACTCGAAATCGATCCCCCACTCCTCCGAACCCATCACAATCGGCCCACGGGGAGCCAAAAAGCTGTCAGAGCCCCCCTGATACATCAGCGGATCGTGCCAGAAGCTTTCCGGCATCTCGGCGCCGCGGGCCTTGCGCACCAGCTCCACATGGTTGACGTAGGCGCTGCCATCGGCCCACTGATAGGCACGCGGCAGCGGAGAGAGGCAAGACGCTTCATCAAAGGGGAACGCCTCTACCGCACGGCCCTCGTTAAGCTGCTGATAGACAGCCTCCAGCCTGGGGGCAACCTCGGCCCACTCATCGAGGGCGGCCTGCAAAGTCGGGGCAATCTCGCTCACCCGCACCGCCCGGGCCAGATCCCTGCTCACAACCACCAAAGCGCCATCGCGCTTGCCATTGTTCAATGTTGCCAATTTCATAAGCGATTCCTTATTTGCCGGCAGCAGCGTCCGGTCGCTGCCAGCTGGAGACATACCGGGTGTTCTCGATCCCTTCGCACAGACTGCCGACGTTCAGCGCATCGCGGGTATCGAGCATCACTGCCACCTCGTCGGTGAACTTCTTGGCATAGGCCTGCCCTGCCGCAAACGCCTTGGGATGGGGGCCGTGGGTGAAACCGGCAGGATGGAAGGTGACCATGCCCCGCTCGATATTGTCCCGGCTAAAGAAGTCCCCGGCGTGGTAGAAGAGCACCTCGTCGTAATCGTCATTGCTGTGATAGAAGGGCACCTTGAGGGCGCCGGGATCGCTCTCGATGGGGCGCGGCACGAAGGTACAGATCACGAAGCGGCTCGCCACAAAGGTCGAATGAGCCGACGGCGGCAGATGGTAGCGATGGCTCATCAGCGGGCGGATATCCCGCCAGTTGAGGCGCACCACGCACAAATCCCCGTGCCACCCTTGTGCATCCAGCGGGTTGAAGGGCCAAGTGATGACCGATACCTGATCGTGGCGCTTCACCTGCAGCGACCAGGGATTCTCATCCTGCTGGGCCAAAAAGCGCTCGTTGATGGCGGGCACATCCAGCGCCGCTGGGTCGAAGATGGCGTGATTGCCCACCAGCCCCTTATCCGGCAGCTGGTAGCTGTCGTTGGTCGCCTCGATCATCAGGATGAACAGGGGCGCTGTCGGCTCGATGCGCCACATGGTGCCACGGGGGATCACCACGTAGTCGCCATCGCGAAGAGTCAGGTGGCCGTAGTCGCAGAAGAGCTCGCCGCTCCCTTCGTGGATAAAGAGCAGCTCGTCGCCATCGGCGTTGCGCACCAGAAACGGCATCGCCTCGGAGAGCCGCCAGATGCGATAGCGGCAGTGGGGGTTGCTAAGAATGTCGGGAGCCACCCAGGGAGAGAGCGAGCTTACCTCCTCCTGGAGGGCATTGAGGTCAAACAGCCGTGGCCGCAACGGCCCCTCCCAACTGCTCCAGTCGGTGGGGGCATGTTTGTGGTGCATGTGGGTGGCGGGGCCGAAAAAGCCGCTACGCCCCAGCTCGCGCTCATAGATGGCCTGCTCCGGCAGGTCGGCATGGGCCTGTCGGGAGTGGGTTCCCTCCCGGTGGGGAAAGTTAATCCAGTTACGCATTGCTCGCTCCCTCTTTGCGGGCCCCCTTCTCATCCTCACCGCCATCCAGCACGCCGCGGCGGATCTGGTCCAGCTCGATCGATTCAAACAGTGCCTTGAAATTGCCCTCGCCAAACCCTTCGTTACCCTTGCGCTGGATGATCTCGAAGAAGACCGGGCCTATCACGGTATCGGTGAAGATCTGCAACAGGATGCCATCTTTGGTAGGGGAGCCGTCGATGAGGATGCGCAGCTCTTTGAGGGCCGCCAGATCCTCCTGATGCCCCTCGACCCGACTGTTCACCTTCTCGTAGTAGGTATCGGGCGTCGGCATAAAGCCGGTACCGCGGCTGCGCAGGGTGCGGATGGTGTGGTAGATATCGCTGGAGGCCATGGCGATGTGCTGGATCCCCTCCCCCTTGTACTGACGCAGGTACTCCTCGATCTGGGACTTGTCATCCGCCGACTCGTTGATGGGGATGCGGATCTTGCCGCAGGGAGCGGTCATGGCGCGTGAATGCAGCCCGGTCAGCTTGCCCTCGATATCGAAGTAGCGAATTTCGCGGAAGTTGCCGATCCGCTCGTAGAAATTGGACCAGACATCCATATTGCCGCGATGCACGTTATGGGTCAGGTGATCGATTTCGATGAGACCAGCATCCACCTCTGCCATCCGGGCCTGCCAGTCGGGGTAGAAAACAAAATCCACGTCGTAGATGGAGCCCTTGTCGCCATAGCGGTCGACAAAGGAGAGGGTGCTCTCGCCGATACCGTAGATGGCGGGAATATTGAGCTCCATCGGCCCAATCTTGCCGACAAAAGGCTTTGCCCCCTTGGCGATGGCGTACTGCTGGGCTTTGCCCGCATCGCTCACCCGAAACGCCATGCCGCAAACGCTCGGCCCGTGCAGGCTGGCAAACTGCTCCGCCTGGGAGTGAGGCTCAGCATTGACCACAAAGTTGATATCCCCCTGCCGGTAGAGCCAGCACTGCTTGTGTTTGTGCTTGGCGACCTCGGCAAACCCGAGCGAAACAAACAGGCTCTTGAGGGCAGCAATCCCCTTGGCATCGGGGGCTGTGTATTCGACAAACTCGAAACCGTCTGTGCCTAACGGATTGATGGTATGGGTGGCGGAAGAGGTGGCATTCATCGGGCGCTCCTTGCTCTTGATTCGGTTAAAACGGATTGCGGCACCCAGCGGCGCGGCAAGTGTTAACAACTTGTTTCATTAGAAGCAGGGCGTAGCAGGAAGAGAAGAGGCGGGTTGCAGATAGTTTTTCGCAGCTGACAGCAAAGAATGTAAATAGATTGTGACATTCAAGCCGCAGCCTTGCGGATCAAACGGTAACGACCCGCAGGACTGTCAGCTTTGCCTTACAGTTGCCAGTTTTTGACCATCAGATGGGGCAAGCAGGCCCGGGCCTTTTGCAGTCGCACAGGCGTCGGATTGATCAACCACGCCTCTTTCCCCAACCCCAGCAGCGGCAGATCGTGCAGGCTGTCGCTCAAGGCCAGCTCGGCATCGAGGGCGCAAATCTCCGGCAGCAGCTTGTGCTGACCGTGGCAATAGAAGCGCGGCATCAGGCCGCCAAAACGGTAGTGCATCTGCGAGCCAATGATCCGGTGGGGCAACTGGCCGGGCAGTTGCTGATAGAGCTGGGCGCGCACCAGCGCGCAGGGACTGGCGGAGATCACCCAGCAGCGCGCCCCCTCGCTTTGCAGCAATTCGCGAGCCTGACGATACAGCCCCGGCCTGGTGCGGCAATAGGCGCGCACCAGCTTGCGCCAGTCCAAAGGGGAAAGCCCCAACGTGATGGCCCACCAGATAAGGGAGATTCCGCGCCGCCGCTGGCTGGGAAGAAGATAGACCAAGCCACCCAGCGCAATCACTGGCAACAGCAGCAGCGGCCAGATCCGGCGGCGCAGGATATAGCGCAGCAGACCGGCGTGGCTGTCGCCTGGAGCCAGGGTGTCGTCAAAGTCGGCCAGGATCCAGCGCGCAGCCCCCCCGCACTCTCGATTCCCCCCACTCTCTTTCGGCACCACTGGTTCAGCTGGCGAGCGGCTTATCATGGGAGCCTCAAGGTGCAAGAGCGGCAATCGCGGCGGTCAGCTCGGGGGTGACAAACTCGGCCCCCTGCGTGGGCGGGCAGACAAAGTCGAAGGGCTCGCCCGCCAGGGTAAAGCTGAGCTGCCAGGCATGCAGATAGCCACGATCGGCTGATGTACCGCCATAGCGTTCATCCCCGAGAATGGGGGCGCCGATGCTTTTGAGGGCAACCCGGATCTGGTGGGTCTTGCCGGTCTGCGGCTTGATGCGATAGAGCCGCAGCCCCTCGCGCACCGACAGTGAATCGAACCAGCTGATAGCAGGATTATCCAGCGTGCGCGCCAGCATCCAGCTGCCGCCGCGCCCCTTTTGCATATCCCCCTTCACCCAACCCTGCTTCTTCTTCGGTTTACGATCGGAGAGCGCCAGATACTGTTTACTCACCTCACGGGCCGCAAAAGCCATGCTCAGCTCACGGTTCGCGTCCGTGGTGCGGGCCAGCAGCACCAGACCGGAGGTCATCTTGTCGAGCCGGTGTACCGGATAGAGGGTGAGCCCGGTATCGGCCTTCACGCGATTGACCAGCCCCGGATTGACCGACTCCCAGTCGCCCTTCTCGTCATGCATGCCGATGCCGGGCTGCTTGTCGATAACCAGGAAAGCGGGATGCTCAAACAATATCCGGTACATAAAACCTCGGGAACTGGGGGATAAAGCACGCAGCCAACGACTGACTGCGCTCGGGAGTGCTGCATTCTCCCTGCTCGGGCACTATTTGGCAAACCGGGCGGGCAGAGGATAAAGATAAAAAATGGCCCCGCCTGCAACAGGCGGAGCCATTTTCGCTCATCTTGGCAGCTCAACCCTTACACATTGCGCGGGCGCAGGTGAGCGTGCCAGCGCGCTTCCCACTTCTTGAACAGCCAGACGATGACAAAGGTGAGCAGCATATAGAGCAGCCCTGCGGTCAAAAAGGCCTCGAACGGACTGTAGTAGCGGGAGTTGATGATCCGCGCCGCGCCGGTCAGATCGACGATGGTGATGATGCCCGCCACCGCCGAACCTTGCAGCATGAAGATCACCTCGTTGCTGTAAGCCGGCAGTGCCCGACGAAACGAGTTGGGCAAAATGATCCGGGTCAGGGTCTGCCAGCGGGTCATGCCAAAGGCGTTGGCAGCCTCAATCTGGCCGCGCGGCATATTGTGTACCGCCCCGCGCACGATCTCGGCGGTATAGGCGGCGGTATTGAGGGTAAAGGCCAGCAGCGCACAGAACCAGGCTTCGGAGAAGAGCGACCAGGCGGCACTGTTCTTCAGCCACTCCCACTGGGCGGCGCCGTAGTAGATGATAAAGAGCTGCACCAGCAGCGGGGTGCCGCGAAAGAAGTAGATATAGGCCCAGATCGGCCCCTTGATCAGCCAGTTGCGGCTGTTGCGCAGAATGCCCATGGGCACCGCCAGCATCAACCCAAGGATCAGAGAGAGGGCCACCAGCCAGACGGTGGTATAGAGCCCCTCCCAGTAGGTGGGCCACTCTTTGAGAATGATTGAGAAATCCATGGCTTACCTCGTCTTGATGGCATAGTGACGCTCGGCCCACTTGAGCGCCGAGGTGGAGACTGCAGTGAAGATCAGGAAGATCAGCGCCACCGCCATGTAGAAGGTGAAGGGTTGCTGGGTCGAGCCCGCCGCCAACGAGGCTTTGCGCACCATGTCATCAAGGCCGATGATGGAGACCAGCGCGGTGGTTTTCAGCAGCACCAGCCAGTTGTTGCCAAACCCGGGCAGCGCGTGGCGCATCATCTGGGGGAAGAGGATCCGCACAAACACCTGGGTTGCCCGCATGCCAAAGGCCCGTGCTGCCTCCAGTTCGCCTTTGTCCACTGCCAGAATGGCGCCGCGAAAGGTCTCGGTCATGTAGGCGCCGAAGATAAAGCCGATGGTCGCGACACCGGCCACAAAGGGGCTGATGTCGATATAGTCCGGCAGCAGGGAGACCCACTCCTGATTGGGATTACTCTCCAGTAACCAGCTGTTGTAAGTCTCGTTGACCCAGGTGCAGATACCGTTGATCAGCACCTGGCCGCCAAAGAAGAGCAGCATCATCAGCACCAGATCGGGGATGCCGCGAATGATGGTGGTGTAGCCGGTGGCGATGGCCCGGGCCCACTTGTAGGGAGAGAGTTTGGCCAGCGCCCCCAGCATCCCCAGCAGCAACGCCAGCAGCAGGGAGGCCAGCGCCACTTCCAGGGTGACCCAGGCGCCCTCCAGCAGCGAGGCTTCGTATCCTTTCAAATCAAACATATGCAGCTCCATCGCCACTGAATCTTCACGCACCTGCTAACCAGAAGGCTCCATAGCAGTCCGAATGAAATATGTGCAGCTCCATTGCAATCAATGCGGGCCCGTAAACTCCCTCAGGGAGGTGACGGGCCCGATGACTACTGACGGGATCAACCTGTCGTTACTTGCCGTAGACGTCTTTGGACTTACTCGCCGTAAACATCTCTTTGTTTTACTCTCCGTAAACGTCGAACTCGAAGTACTTGTCGTTGATTTCCTTGTACTTGCCGTTGGCACGCAGCGCCAGAATGGCGGCGTTGAATTTCTCTTTCAGATCCTTGTCAGCCTTGCGCACCGCAATACCGGCACCCTCGCCAAACCACTTGGGATCGGTCAGTTTCGGGCCGACGAATTCGAAGGCATCACCGCCCTCTTTCTTCAGCAGACCGTCGGTGATGGCGGCAGAGTCGGCCAGCACATAGTCCACACGACCGGATTTCAGATCGAGATAGGCTTCATCGGCGGTGCCGTAACGCTTGATGGTGGCGTTGGGGAAGTTGTCGGTAATAAAGGTATCCATGGAGGTCGCACGCTGCACCGCGACGGACTTGCCTTCCATAAAGGCTTTGTCGAGCTGCACGTCAGTGCCCTTCTTGGCGGCGAAGCGGGCCGGAATGTGCTGGTACTTCTGGGTGAAGTCCACCTTCTTCTTGCGCTCTTCTGTGATGTCCATGGTGGCGATGATGGCGTCAAACTTGCGTGACAGCAGCGCCGGAATGATGCCGTCCCAGTCCTGCTTGACCAGGGTGCACTTCACTTTCATCTCTTCGCACAGGGC